>PLDY01000010.1 GCA_003136895.1 Candidatus Erabacter solicola
GCGCGGCGCTCTTTGCAAAACGGGTCTGCAAACTCGCGCATGTCGCGCAAAGCACCGTGGCATAAGGGTTTCCGCCGCACGGGCCGATGCGAGCCCGATGCGCGATGCATCCGGGTCGATAAAGCCGAGGCCAACCCCGAGGCGGCGGGGCAGTTGATGTACACTACTCGCTGGCGAACTTACGGGACGACGCTGTAGTATAAAGCCGATAGCTTATCAGCCTCGGGAAACTTGCCATCCTCGGTCGATATTAGCCATCCAAAATGGTAGCGCTTACTGTCCGCGGGCGCGTTAAGGAGAGTGAGTGCAAAATTGATTCTCGAACCAGGGAATACGTGATCCGTTACCGTTTCACTGTACAACTCGTAGTTGGTGCCTCCGTAGGTGTAATTAAACCCTTGGGGCAAAAACGGACTGCCAACTTTAGGCCCGCCGATTGGGATTCCGACTATGACGTAAAAGTCGCCGACAGATTTCGTCCCTTGATTATGGATTTGCAATGGTAGCATGGTCACACCGTTTTGCCCAACT
The DNA here is from genome assembly GCA_003136895.1 of Candidatus Erabacter solicola. Lineage (GTDB taxonomy): Bacteria > Vulcanimicrobiota > Vulcanimicrobiia > Vulcanimicrobiales > Vulcanimicrobiaceae > Erabacter > Erabacter solicola. The sequence continues at coordinate 532 of PLDY01000010.1, forward strand.
CGCTCCGTATGCTCGATTTGGTTGTTGATAAAATCCATATGCATGACAGCGCGGCGTGACATGAACTCGTCCTGACGTATCATCAGGGCCCACTGAAACGTAGCGATTAGCAGGGTACCGAGCGCCAATAGAAGGCCGTCGAAAGCGATGCGATCGCCAACCTGCATGTTGCTCCATTTGAAGGTTCCTGCGTACCATCCACTCCCGGCTAAATCCGCAACAGCCAAGAGCAATGGCCCCCAATATCGTTGTATCCAGGTTCGCGAGCGCATTTTACCCTTTCCGCCGCATCGCGCAATGCATGGCCGATGCGCGATGCATCCGGCGGGTCCCTCGGGCACGGCCTGAGTGCCGTCGCCCACGACGGTCGTCCCGAAGCGTTGACCTAGCCATTCCAGTCATTGGAGCCCGCGTCCCGTAACCCAAAACTTCGGACCAGGCTTTCAACGAACTCATGATGCACGTATTATAGCCCCTTGTCAGGCGGCCTGGGAAAGTAGCTCCGCCTGTTCGAGGACCTGTTCGGTGGCCTTCTCAGCAGCATCGGGTGGGTAGCCGTGCTTCTTCAGAAGCTTCTTTATCTTGAGCCTGATGCCGGCGCGCACACTCTCGCGCAGATTCCAGTCGATCGTTGCGCTCTCACGCACGCTCTTCACGAGGTTACGCGCAATGGCGCGTAACTTTGCGTCGCCGAGAACCCGAACGGCGCTTTCGCTTTCCGCGAGCGCATCATAGAACGCAAGTTCCTCCTCTGAGAGTCCCATTTCCTCGGCGCGCTTCGGCTCGTCCCTCAGTTCCTTTGCGAACTCGATCAGGTGCTCGATAAGCTGCACCGTCGTGAGAGAGCGGCTTTCATACTTCTTCATCGCGTCCGACAGCATATCCGAGAACTTGCGTGCCTGAACCGCATTCTGACGCGACCGGACCTTGATTTCGTCTCGCAGGAGCCGCTCAAGCATCTCGCGCGCAAGGTTGCGCTGTTCGATGCCCGCGATCTCGGCGAGAAAGTCGTCGGAAAACACGGAGATGTCGGGGCGCTTCACACCCGCCTGTTCGAGCACGTCCACAATGCCGCCCGAGCCAACAGCTTCGGAGACGAGTTGTTGAAGCGCCAGATCGATTTCTTCGAGGCTTTGTCCGCCGGCGGGCGAGACCTTGACGATCGTCGCCCGTACACCTTTGAAGAACGCGACTTCATCCGCGATGCCGCGCGCATAGTCTGATGTCGATGCGAGCGAGAAAGCCTTTGCAAGGCTCGCGCAGGAACGCAAATACCGCGACTTCCCGTCCTCAAGCCCGAGAATATGATCCGCCCCTTTGTTTAACCCTGTCATCTTCTGAGCAGTGCCACCTTCAAGATACGCCTGGTACGGGAACTTGTGGAACATCGCGCGGACGACTTCGTAATCGCGCTGAAGGATGGCAACAGCAGCCCGCTCATCCAACACCGGCTCGCCCGTACCACCCGAGTCGATATACGTCGCGAGCGCGCGTTTGAGGTCGTCCGCTATCCCGAAGTAGTCGACGACGAGGCCACCGGCCTTGGTCTTGAAGACGCGGTTCACGCGCGCGATCGCTTGAACCAGGCTGTGCCCTTTCATCGGCTTGTCGACATACATCGTGTGCAGCGACGGCACATCGAAGCCGGTTAGCCACATATCGCGCACGATGACAAGCTTAAGCGGGTCGGCGGCGTCCTTGAAGCGCTTTTCGACGGCGCGGCGGCGGGGCTTGTTCCTAATATGTGGCTGCATGGGCAGATTGTCTGCCGCGCTTCCAGTCATGACGACCTTGATGGTGCCGCGCTCGTCGGCGTCGTCGTGCCAGTCGGGTCGCAGCGCAACGATCGCCTGGTAGAGCCGCGCACAGATGCGACGACTCATGCACACAATCATCGCCTTACCGTCGAACTCGAAGCCTTTCTGGCGCTGCCCGAAATGCTCGACGATGTCATGCGCCACTTCTTCGATGCGAGCATCCGCGCCGACGAGTGCTTCGATTTGCGACCATCGGCTCGCGCTGCGGCGCTTTTCGTCCTCCTCCTGACCTTCGGTGATCTCCTCGAACTCCTCGTCGAGATACGATACCTTCGCCGGATCGAGGTCGACCTTGACGATCCGCGCCTCGTAATAGATCGGTACCGTGGCACCGTCTTCAACGGCGCGGCGCACATCATAGACATCGATGTAATCGCCGAAGACAGCTCGCGTGTTATGGTCGGCTGTCTCGACCGGCGTTCCCGTGAAGCCGATGAACGAGGCATTGGGCAACGCGTCGCGGAGATGGCGAGCGAAGCCGTACGCGATCTCTCCGGTCTTCTCGTCCAATTTTCCCGCAAAGCCGTACTGACTGCGGTGCGCCTCGTCGGCGATGACGATCACGTTCCGCCGCTCGGTCACCGCGGGGTAGCGGCCGCCGTTTGTCTCGGGCAAAAACTTCTGGATCGTTGTGAAGACGATGTGGCCGGAGGCGACGGCGAGCGCGGTTCGCAGGTCGTCTCGGCTTTCGACTTGTTCCGGCGTCTGCCGCAGAAACTCCGTGCAGCGCATGAACTGCCCGAAAAGCTGGTCGTCAAGATCGTTGCGATCGGTGAGAACGACGAGCGTCGGGTTTTTTAGTTCCGGCTGCTGCGCGATTTTCGACGCGTAGAACGCCATCGAGAGGCTCTTGCCGCTGCCCTGCGTGTGCCAGAAAACCCCGATGCGGCGATCGCCGCCCTCCGCGGTCGCGGCGATGGTTTGTTCGACGGCTTTATTCACGCCGTAATACTGGTGATACGCAGCGAGAATCTTGTTAGCCGGCGTGGTCGCCTCGAAGAGTACAAAGTAGCGGATGATGTCGAGCAGGCGTCGTTTCTCGAAGACCTCGTTGATGAGCGGCTCGATCTCGATCGGAACCTTTACCCCGTCCTCGCGCTTCCACGTACTAAACCGCTCCCAATTGGCCGTGAGCGAACCCATGCGAGCTTGGGTGCCATCCGCGACGATCAGCAGTTCGTTGTAGGCGAGCAGCCCGGGGAGATCGCGCTTGTAGGTTTGGGTCTGGCGGTAGGCGCTGAGGATTGTGGCCTTCTCGTCCATCGGATTCTTGAACTCGAAGAGCGCGATCGGCAAGCCGTTGACGAACACTAAGAGGTCCGGGCGTCGTTCGCCGGCGTCTTCCTTGATGGTGAGCTGGTTGACGGCGAGCCAGTCGTTGGCCTCGGGGTTCTCGAAGTCCATGATCCGCGCTTTCGCATACCGGACACCGCCGACGCCGTCGCTGTACTCAACGTCCACGCCCTCGATGAGGAACTTGTGGAAGCGCTGATTGTTTAGAACGAGATCGGTCGTATCGTGAACGGTGACCTTACGCAGCGCATCTCCGACGGCGGAGACCGGCAGGTCCGGATTGAGTCGCGTCAGGGCGGACCGGAGCCGACCGACCAGCACGGCGTCCTTGAACGAGGTTCGCTCTTCGTGTGCACCGCCCGGCGCGACGTTGGGACCATGCGTATACGCGTAACCGAGGCCCTTGATAAGCTCAATGGAGTATTGCTCAACGGCGTCTTCGTCGAGGTAACCAGGCATTAGGCGGATTTCTCGACGATGCGTTCGACGTCGGATGCGCGCAGTTCGCCGGAGATCAATTTCGGGAGTAACGCATCCCGCAGTTCAGAAAGCGTTCCGTTATGGAAGTATTGCGTTGAGATACGCTGAAGAATCGGCCTAACGATTGCGTCGAACGCATCGCGCAATTCTACGCAAGGAACAGCCAACGGCATTTCCGCCATGGACTCCGTCCAAACTGCGTAAGGAATCGTCGTTCCGTTCGAATGAGTCGTAGCATAGTCTATAGTTTCTGAGTCGTGCAGCAACAAAGTCGCAAACGAAAAGTCCGATGGTCTGCGCGGTCGAAGGACAAATACCGTGGTGCGGGTAGTCCCATCAAACGGTGCTATGCACACTTTATGGAAATACGGCCGCATCGCACCAAACAGAATGTCACCTTCGTAGAACCTCGTGAGGCTGCTTTGCGCCGCCTCCCCGGGCTGGGAAAACTCCAACGACAGTGACTTAGCCGAGATGCATTCAATCGGCACGTATGGCCGGTTTTTCGTGTCCGCAGAGACGTCGCAGCGCTCCACCCGCCGCAAGACGACATCGCCGAGGCTTCCACAGTTCCAACCGGCAGGTACTTCGCCCACCGGCGAATCCTCGAACGAATCTGGAAACAGGTTCGCGATCTCCGCAGGTAGGCCCGTGTCGCGGCCTTCGGCCTTTGCGCGCACGGGATCGAAGTCGACGAACCAGGATTTGAACAGTGCCCGCGCCACGGCTTCGAGGGTCGTGCTCATCTTCCGATTGAGTTCGATCTTATCGTCCAGCGCGCCAAGAATGGACGCGATAGCACGTTGCTCATGGGGCGGCCGAAATGGGATGGGTATCCGCGCGAGATTTCCAGCCGTCAGTTTCGGCATAGTTGAACCTGTTAGATATGCGGCAACGTCGGCAACGCTCAGCGCGTACATTAGGTAGCGAGTGTCCGCCTCAGTATTCGCTTGAACAACGTGGGCGTGGTTGTTCACCCAGAACTTTCCGGTGGCGATAAAGGCGATCGGCGTCTGACGCGTGCGTAAGTTTTCGCCGTCTTCTGCCACTAAGAGATACGTACCGTCGAAGATGTAACGGTTAACCCTGTCGACAACGCCTGAGGCTCCATAGTACGGAAAAGGTCCAGGGCGGCGATCCGACTCTTTGACCGGTTCTCTAAGCCGGTCAAAACTAACGATCAGACTTCCCAGCGGGCGAGCCGGCAAGTTATTGGTCATACCCAATTTCTTTCAGCGCTGCGTCAATTGCGGCGTCGAGTCGGGCAGATTCCGCTTGTTGTTCACGTAGCAGCGATGTAAGGCGGCCCATCTTGTCTCCGAAGGGCTCGTCGTCGCCCTCTAGCTCCTCCGTCCCGACATAGCGCCCGGGCGTCAGCACGTGTCCGTGCTTGCGGACTTCGTCGAGCGTTGCGGCCTTGCAGAAACCGGGGACATCCTCGTAGGCGCCGTCCTTCCCGCGCCACTCGTGGTAGGCTCCGGCGATGTTCGCGGCGTCTTCGCTGCGAAGCGCTCTGTGCGTGCGGTCCGTCATCTCGCCCATCTTGCGGGCGTCGATGAAGAGAATCTCGCCGCTGCGATCACGGAGCTTGTGATCCCTTCGGTCGCGAGCGAGAATCCACACGCACACCGGAATTTGTGTCGTGTAAAAAAGCTGGCCCGGCAGCGCGATTACGCAGTCGACGAGACCGCCGTGCTGCGCCTCAATGAGCGCCCTGCGAATCTCGCCTTCGCCGCTTTGATTCGAAGACATCGAGCCGTTGGCCATGATGAAGGCCGCAACGCCGGTCGGCGCGAGGTGGTAAACGAAGTGCTCGATCCAGGCGTAGTTCGAGTTCCCGGCCGGCGGAATTCCGAACTTCCATCGCTTGTCGTCACGCAAGCCCTCGCCGCCCCATTCGCTGTCATTGAAGGGCGGGTTGGCGAGGATGAAGTCGGCCTTGAGGTCGGGGTACGCATCTTGGAGGAACGAGCCGCCTTCGTTCCATGTAATATCCGCTTCGATACCTCGGATGGCAAGGTTCATCATTGCCAACCGCCAGGTCGTGTGGTTCGACTCCTGGCCGTAAATCGAAACATCGCCGATCTTTCCGCCGTGCGCGAGAACGAATTCTTCGGACTGCACGAACATGCCACCGGAGCCGCAGCACGGATCGAACACGCGTCCCTTGTACGGCTCGATCATTTCGACGAGGAGTCGGACGACCGAACGCGGCGTGTAGAACTCACCACCTGCCTTACCTTCCGCGTTGGCAAATCGGCCGAGGAAGTATTCATAAACACGCCCGATCACGTCGTACTTGCGCGCCTCGGCGTCGCCGAGGCCGATGCCGTTCACGAGGTCCACGATCGCGCCGAGACGCGTCGAGCCGAGCGACGGCTTTGCGTATTCTTTCGGGAGCACGCCGCGCAGGCGCGGATTGTCATGCTCGATGGCGATCATCGCCTTGTCGACGATCTCGCCGATTTGTGGCGACTTCGCCTTGGCAGCGATCTGCGACCAGCGTGCTGCTTGGGGCACCCAGAAGATGTTGCGCGCTTTATACTCGTCGCGGTCTTCAGGGTCAGACTCGGGGTCGCCCGCGAGTTGTGCGTGCAGCTCCTCGAACGCGTCCGAGATGTACTTGAGGAAAATCAACCCTAGGACGGGGTGCTTGTATTCCGAGGCATCCATCGCGCCGCGGAGCTGGTCCGCCGCCGACCAAAGCGTCGCCTCGAATCCGAGGTCGCCACCATTGGTTTTCTTGGTCTTCGTCGACTTCGGCGCCACGGTTTCCCCCGCAGCGACGCGATGTAATTTCCGTTTTGCGGCTACCGAAGGGAATTTCATCTGCGGCATGCTCGATAGCACCCTTTCTGTCCCGGCTGCCTCCGAAAGATACAGCAAGAAACCCTTCGCGGCCTCTTGAGGTCGGTGCACGATTTTTGTTGTAATTATCGGGAGACGCTCTGACGCAATGCGGCTTCGAGCTTCTCGATCGTCGATTCGTGCGGCGTCGTCCCCTGGTTAACGAACGCGTAGACCTGCGACCGGGTTACGTCGGGGTTTCTCGCGCAGAACTTGGCGACGCCCTGCTCCAGAATCTTTCCGCGCAGCTCGTCGAGCCGTTCGCTCGGGTCGCGATACTCCAAGACGTTCGTCGCACTGAGCATCTCCGCTGTGAAGTCCTCATCGGTATCGGTCGGATCGACGGTAACTTCTTTGCCGATGTATGTTACGGACTCAACGCGCACCGGCCGCGGAATGCTCATGCCTCGCATCGTACTGCTCGGCTCAGTCCCATCAGCACTGAGCCGCTTGCGCTCAACTTTTTGCAGCGTCCGTTCCACGAGTTCGCCATAGGTCCGCAGACGGGGAAACGTGTCAAAATCCCAAGGTGCGTCGCAGCCCAGGCAACGCCATTCTTGTGTTCGCCATTGGGCAGCGTCATCGAACAGCAGACACGACGGTCGCGGCTCTTTGCAGCAGTACTTTGGGCGCGCGGCAACGTCTTTGCGGTCCTGGCTGATGATCCCGACGATGAGAAAGTCGAAGGGCCGGGCGCGCACTTGGTAGTGCTTGAAGACGTTCCACGTGGACATGGTGAGCTGCTCCATCGCTGGATACGTCTCCCAAGCGAATGGCGCGACCGGCTTTCCGAGCGCAGCGCGAATCTCACGCGTCCATGCGTCGACTATCCATGCATGCGGGTCACCATCAGGTGGAATGGGAATCGGCGAACGAAGCTGCCCGAGGACGAGTGAAGAGAATTTGCGCACGTGTGGCTCGCCGCATGAGTCGATGGTGAAGAGGGCGTAGAGCTTTTCGGAAACGGCATAACACCATAGCCGCTCACGACGAGAGTAATCGGGATTCCCGTCCGCATCAAGCGCATAGTTTTCGTCCTCGCATTTGAGAATCGAGCCTGGGATCACGTTCGGGTCGTAGGGATTGAGCGCGGCAAAGCGCTTCCGAATTTCCTCGACCTCCTTCCAGGACAGCGCGCGCACCGCACGTGTTCCGTCTGATAAAAGATACGGGCCGCCTTCACAAGGAACCAAGCCGCCTTGCTCGGTTGCGATGACGGCGAGGCTGTCGGTGTCACAGTATGCGACCGCGCCGCCACGGCGCTCAACCTCGTGTTTGCCGAGCGCAAGCAGGAGCCGTGCTTCGGCGGTGACGGATGCTGCGGTTGGAAAGAAGTTGAAACGTCCGGGCCGCTCGGGCCGATCGACGGAATCTTTGAACTCGGCGTCTGCGTAGACCATGACGCGACGGGGCGTGCGCGCGTCGTCGTCCGGGTCAATGTCGACGGGGTTCGTCTCTGCCGAGATGCCGTACGCGCCGGATAGCGCTACGACTTTATAACCAGTCTTGCGCCGCTTGTCGTCCAGCTCGTCATCGCTCTTTCGCACGCGTAGCTCGATGAGCTTCACAAAGAAGTCCTCGATGCGCGGGCCGATTGCGTCCTCGCCGCGGAAGCGTAGCGGTGTCAATGTATCGAGCTGCCCGCCTTCGGGGCGAAGCCTCCACGCCTGAAGGACCTGCGGTTTCCCGCCCTTCATCGCAGCGTGTGCGAGGTCCGGTCCGGCATACCAGAGCGGTCGCTCCGAGAAGACCGGTCCAATACTGATTACGGAATCGGTTGCGGCGGAGGTTTCACTCTCGGCAGTACCTCTCGACGGAATTGTAACGCGGCTCGGTAGCAGTGCACCGTTCGGTCGAACGAGCGTGAAAAAATCTAACTTGTCGTGCATCTTTGGGTTGAAGAGAATATCGGGGTTCTTGCGGATACGTGCGAGGAGCGCCGTGATCTTTTCCGGTGCAAGCTTTTCGACGACGAGCCGCTTGGCCGTGTAGTGCTTCCACCAGAGACGGAGTAAGGCGTGGCTCGTAACGAACATCGACAAGAAGTCGAGGTACTCAACGGGGAGAACTCCTCCGATACTCGCTTCGACCCAGCCGCCAAAGTACGGGGCCGCCGCTTGGCCAAGTCGTCGTTTTGGGAAGTCGCGCTGTATGTCTAGCCGCGGTCGGATGCCAAGCGCGTCAAGATCGCTTTTCGCGAGTGCGGCACCGGATTGCAGACTGGAGAGGTGCGGCCGGTGCGGGTATTTTTTGTGCTCGGCGTTGATGGCCCATAGAAGCTCGGCGGTCTTTTGGACGTCATAAAGACACCCTGCAACATTCTCCAGAATAATTTCGCCGCTATGCGCTCCGGGTCGCTCGTCGAATGGAACACCCCACGTCTTGCAGGCCCTCCTCAGCGAGTGGTTCCGATCGGTGTACGCAAAATCGGCGCCCTGCGTATCGACGACCACAGCTTTCTTCATATCGTAGCGTATGTGGTGGCGATCGTCGCGCTTGATGCGGCAAAAGACTGGCGTTTGCAGTCCGTTTTTCGTCGTGAAGTGATGTTTGAAGCCAAATCCGTTGCAGAAGCGCGCCCCGTCACGAGCGCTCTTCGTCGCCTTCCCCCAAGAATCGGCGATCCGTGAGAAGTCATAGACGATGTTATGTCCGGCGATAATCCAGCCATGCTTGCGTGCGGGCCATATTCCGTTTTGGAAGAGCCATTCGAGGTTAACAAGTTTGATGCGCGGTCCAGGTCCGACATCGAGGACATCGCAGATTTCCTTTAGGCGCTCGTAGCCGGCAGGATCGGTCCTCTGGAGATCATTGCGATGGAAGACCACGCGTTCTTTGCATTGCTGCCTTTCATAGATTTCGGCAACGCCCGCGGTGAGCTGGTGCAGGACGGTCTCCGTGTCAAGGACGAGCACCGTTCCCTCAAGTGATGGAAGCGGGCGCGTTTTCGCCGCGCGTGATCGACGCTTCCATCCGACCGGCTCCGCATAGACGCGTGTGAAGGTATCCGTGCAAATGGAAACGTCATCGATCTCCGGCTCGATCGGCTGATACACGGCAAGCGGCGTCGCCGGGGACGATGTGAGGTCAGACTGTATCATTCGTCGTTCTCTGCGTTACTACGCGGGTCGAGTTCGTCGGCGTGGTCTTCGAGTAGATCGCAGGTTCCGCGTATGAGCTTCGCCTTTACCGCCGCTGTCAACGGCGTCGCTTCACCCGTCTCGACAAGAACCACGATGATGGAAAGGGGCTTCTTGCGGGCCGCGCGGGGCTTGCTAGGACGCATACTGTCTCTGTCGGAAGCGCTCTCGTATAGTGAGTCGACGATGTTTGTTCGCGGAAACGTACACCACCCAGGGACCGTTGTTTTTCCCGGAAACGTGTTGCTGTTCCACCGGCGCGTGCCCGCGCTGCAGTGCGTCGTGATCCGCACAGAGAATTTTGCGATGGTTGGGTACGAGCACCAGTGGGTCGCGCTCGTTACACACGGCGCATCGGGCACTTAGCGGAAGCAGAGCTGCGCGCCGAGCGCGCTCATCTTCAAGCCAACTGTCCATAGCAAGCCGGCGCCGAGCATGGCACGCCGCGCGCGTCATGCTCTATCTCCGGGCGCTTCGTTACGTCGTTTGTAAAAGCCAGGTCCAAAGTCGATTTCGTCTGCGTGCTCCGCGATGACGTTAAGATCGGTTACGAACGGGAAGCGCCGCTGCCGATCGAGGTCGAATACGGAGCGGCCCTCGAACGAGCGAAGATCACGTTTCCCCTCAAGAGCTGCTGTATACGCGTTCCAGAATGTGCCTTCGAGACTACTGTCGTTCTTGTCGAGCACAACGGTAATCGTGCTACCATCGGGCCTGAGGTGCTGCCAAATATCGCCGGACAAATCCAAGCGGTTGAGCGAGCGGCGCTTCTTCCAGCCGCGCTTCGCGGCCACGCTGCGCTTGCGCGTTGTGGTGCGCTTGGCAGCGAGGCGCTGGCCGGCGGCCTGCGCGATCGCATTGCGCGCTTTGGTGAGCAGGCCGCGCGCAGCGCGAATCCGACGCAAGAGCCTATTGAGCGCACGAGTTTTAGCGCCTTTCTTGCTGGAAGTACGCGGGCGCGAACGCGTCAGCTTTTCGTATTGCGCTTCCAGGTCCGCGAGGCGATCGCGCCGGCGACGGTATTGAGTGGACGCCGATGCGCCGTTCCTCGGCCGCGCCATGTTACGCCGCCCCCAGAACAGGGTCGGACGACGTTATGCGAGGTCGCGTCTCTTCGTCAGTGACGAATAGGGGAAGGGGCGCTGCCGCCGAATCGTGAGACTTGGAACCATCAATCCGACGACCCGCGTTCCGGCGCGGGTCTTTCTCTTTCATTACATGGGCCCGCCGTCCAGGGGCGCTCGACGCGCCGCGAACCAGATGACGCCGCCGAATATCGCAACGAGACCGAAGAAAATCAGCCAGCCAACAAGGCCGATCGGCTCGCCGTCGTCCCCCGAGGCGTCGCGTTTTATCCGTCGATCGCCGCCCGCCAGGTCGCGCGCGATCGCTCTGACGCTCCAGTCAGAGCATCCCGCGCGCCGTGAGACCTCTCGAAACGAGATCGTCTCATCTTCGAGCAGCCGCTCCACGAGCGCGCGATCGACCGGCTTCACCGCGGGCTCCCCATGAGCGCAGGGCCGAACGTGGTCGCGTCGATCGGCGCGAGAAGGTCGGCCGCGCCCTGAGCGCCGTACGCCTCTTCAAAGCGCCGGGTCCAGCGGTCGGTCGGGGCAACTTCGCCACGCTCGATCGCCGAGACGATGTAAGCCGGTAGCCGGACCTCCCTAGCGACCTCGGCGAGGGTCTTGCCCCGAACGAGCCGCCAAACACGTAGTTTTCTCATAGTTCTGACTCCATGATTTCTGCGATACCACATGGGGGAATACGCGCTCCTGTGGGCGTAATAATGTTGTATTATGCCTCCAGATGAACGAGTGCGTCAGGGGCGACGAGAACCGACCTATCTGCCCCCAGAAGAGTGGGCGAAGGCTGGAGCCTGGCTAGAAGCCCTCTGGCGCGACCGTAACCGCTCGACCGGCCTTTCGAAGCGCGCCGTCCTAGTCGGCATCGAGTACGAAGGCGGCACGAACCGCCTGAATGACTACTTCAACGGAAAGCGGCCGCCGAAGCCCAAGACGCTCCGCAAACTTTGCAAAACGCTCGGCGCATCATACGTCGAAGCCGTTGCGAGATACGGTTATTACCGCGAGTTCATGGCGTTTCTTGATAGTCTCGTTTGGCTCGGCGAGCAATGGCTCGAAGAAGATAACGCGCGCGGCGGAACCCTGCGCCCTGACAAGAAACCCGCCTCGCGCTTGCAGTCCCTTCGAGACCTCGGGCTCATTTATTGGAAGGGTCAGCCGATAACGCGCGACATCTTGCGAGACGAGACTTTTCTGAATCGATACTTTGTCGGCGTGTGGAATGAACCCGAGCACGAGGTGATCCAGGTCCAATATGCGCCGATCGAATTCAAGCCGGGCGCCACAGTAACCCTCGCTCTCGACCCCTCGGCGGCGGTAAAGCAAGAGATCGTTGTCGCCCCCGCGAGCAGCACTCCAACAGCGCTGCCGAAACCGATCGCACTCGCAATCATGCTCGCCGTGCTGGTCTTTCCGCGCCGTGGCGATCTATATGAAGACGAGGCGCCCGATTACCAACGCCGCCTTTATCTCGCATCTGGGGCGATGATTGAAGAAGCCGACGACTGCCGTTCGCAAACTCGAACCGGACGGCCCAAGCTACCGAACCCGCTCCTCAGAAGAACGCTTGAAGCGCTGGACGACACCACGCGGTACTTCGATGCGAGGCGTGTCGTTGCCGCAGAACACATCATGGCGTGGGCGGATCAACTCTGCAATCCGTTCACGCATTACGCACGATTGGCAGCGTTTCGGCATTGGAGTGAAGCTGGCTCAAGAGTTTCGACCGTTACAGGGTACGGTCAGATGCCGCAAAGGCGAAAAGCGGAATTACCCTCGATCGAAGCATTGACAACTTACTCGTAAGCCTAAAGGCGCTCTCGGCCCGCGTCAACGAGCCGAGAGCCGTCGCACCCGGAGGGATTAGCTCCCGATGCAACAGTCCGACTCTACCTTCCCATTCCCGCCCTTGCAAGTCCGCGCAGGTATGCTCGTCGCTGACGGCTACGGCATCAGCCTACGCATCCTGTACGGAAAGCTTCACGTCGAAGACGGGATCGCCGACCGCCGTCGCTCGCTCGTGCTTGACCGTGCGGGCTCCGGGCTCGAACGCCTGGTGCTTCTCGGCAAGACCGGCTCCCTCACGCTCGAAACGCTCGCGTGGCTGCGGGCGATCGGCGCGGCGCTCGTCCACATCGGACCTGACGGCGCGCTCCTCGCACATTCGGTTCCGTTCGGATACGACGGGCAACCGATCCGCCGCGCCCAGGCGCTTGCGATCACGACCGGCCTCGACCTCACGCTCGCACGCGAGCTTATAAGGAAGAAGCTCGACGGCCAGCGCGTGAACCTCGTGCGGCTCGGCATGCGCGATCTGCACTCGTTCGATGGTTTGTGCGAGGCGCTCGATCGCGCCGGCACGGTTGACGAGGTACGCCTGTGCGAGGCCAAAGCGGCAGCGATCTACTGGAATGCATGGACGAACGTTCCCTTAAACGTACGCGGCCGCGACCTCGCACGGCTTCCCGCGAGGTGGGCGCGGTACGATTCGCGAGCGTCGATCCTAACCGGCGCACCTCGCGCGGCGACCAATCCCGTCAATGCACTCCTGAACTACCTTTATAGTCTGCTCGAAGCGGAGTCGCGCCTCGCACTGCTCGCTGCCGGTTGCGATCCGACGCTGGGCGTGCTACACGCCGACCAGCGCAACCGGGACTCGTTTGCACTCGACGCGATGGAACCGATACGTCCTGACGTGGATGCGTTCGTTCTCGACCTCTTGGAAGCGCACGTCTTTACCTCGCGCGAATTCGTGGAACTCCCCAATGGCGTCTGCCGTGTGCGCGCTCCGCTCACGCACGACCTCGCACTTACGCTGCCGCGCTGGAGGCTGCTCGTCGCGCCCATCGTCGCGCACCTCGCAGAGGCGTTCCGTCAGGCGTTACGCGATCGTGCCAATACAGCCGTCGCACCTCGCACGCTGAAGAGCGCCCGTTTATCCGTGCGAGGGATCGCAGTCGCCGCGCACCCGACCTCCGCGCAGTCCACGCTAACCGCAACGCCTCGCAAGCGCCCCGAGGCTCGTCCCTACGCAAGCAAAGCGTGGGGCGCACCACGCCCGGAACCCCTCGCACTCATTCCCGCCGCGTGTGCGTCGTGCGGAGAGCCCGTCCTGAAGCGCCGGCGCCGTTACTGCGAGGCGTGTTTGCCTCGCGCTTGTCGTGCCCGAGCTGAACGCGCGATCGCAACCGCGCGTGGAGCCCTCGCGGCGCAAGCTCGCGAAGGACCGGACCCACGTGCGAGCACCCAGGCGAACGCGCAACGCGGCGAGGCGAACGCCTCGCACCATCGCCGCAATCGGCAATGGGCGAAGGAACATCCCGAGCCGCGCGATCGAGCCTGGTTTCTGCGCGAGGTGACGCCGAAACTCGACGCCTTCTCGCTTGGCGAGATTGCGAAGGCGACAGGCCTCTCGCTCGCGGCCTGCTCGCGCTTTCGCGCTGGAACGCGAGTCCCGCATCCGCGCCATTGGGAAGCGTTCCTCGCGCTCGTCCAAGGCGACGCGTCTTAAGTTACTGTTCGACGGTGGTATAATTAAACTCATGACACCTATCGAATTAATCCCCAACGCCAAAAAGCCCGGCCTACTCACTTGGAAGCATGGTAGCTCGAACCACGGCCTACTGAAAATCTTCAGCGGTGAAGGAACGGGTAACCCGTTGTTTGTCTTAGACCTAACTGGAACGGCGGTGCCAAAAGGCTGGGTGCCAGATAGACGCTTTCCCGCTAGCGAGGTTGCCGAATTTCATCCAGACGAATAATAAGGAGGCGCAAATTGTTCTGGAAGTCGCTGGAAACGTCGCTGCCGTGGATTACTGCTCTAGCGGCAATGATCGCCGCTTTCGGTGGCATCTGGGCCGCAATCGCGACGAGTAGGGGGGCTTCCGCAGCTTTCGCTCAACTCGAATTGCAGCGGAAGCCGGTCGCCGTATTGACATGCGTCCGCGAGTTCTTGTTACAGGACGAAATCCACAAACGACCGCCGCCCAAGAGCGTACTATTCCTCGCTCCGGGACAGATCGGAATGGGTCTCATTGAACTAGATCAAGTGATTCCGACATACACTGCTGACGGCAAGATCATTGAGTACCCGCCTCTTTATACGCGGTGCGTTTTGACGAATGCCGGGGCACTAGCCGTTGTCGAAGTGCAGTTATCATTAGAAACCTTTTTCTATGATAGTCTTAACACTAAAATGACGCCCACGCTGCAGCAGACGGAGAAGCGCGTGATCCGCATACCATTTTTGAAACCGGGGGAGCCGTTCGAGTTCGGTATTGCTCAGGGCTCTCCAAAGCCTGCAAACTTCAAATTCGAGCGCGAAGCCACACTAACACGGATCGACACCGAAAAGCCAACGCAAGTAACGCTCTTTGTTGATCGCGGAGTGAGTGAAGCGGAACTCCAGATAATGAATGGTTTTGTTCGGAGAGAGGGATCCGCGAAACCACTACACTAGCGTTGTAGTCGCCTTCTAGCCGAGAACCTGGCGGCCATCGGCGAATTGCGGGGAGAGCTGATGGCGATCTTCCCGTTAGCGCTACATTTCCAACCGGCGTATCGGCTTCGCAGCCTAGCACCCTAAAGCGCCGTGCCCGATCGGACCCGGAGTCTATCGGCCGTAAGCACCGACGAGAACAAGGTGCCACGCGCAGAATGCTAGTTCCGCGCCGTCTTGGTGGGATTCGCACCAGTCGTCGAGCAAAATGTGCGGCATGAAAGTTGTTGGACCTACCGTCTTTGCGCTTTTCTTAGTATCTTGCTCGACCACGCCACCGGCACACTCAACGCCCGCGGCACCAATGCGAGACAGATCGCTTCCGCACTGGGGCGAAAGTGAAGATCACTTTGAGAGCCGCATGGGCGACAATCATGCGCAACGCCCGGACGGCACTTCATTCCCCCGCGATTATCGCATGACCGTTGCCGGTGAGGCTACGAACGTGCATCCGATTTTCGCTATGTTGCCGCGCGGCAAGACAGTGCTTCAATCGTCAATGGTCAACACGGGGAAGACTGGCAATCCCCTTTCCGGGACGATTAAGCACGCCTTCCTTGCTGCGACGCTCCCTAAGGATGCGAAACGCATTTCGGCGACGGGGAACAGGGCGGTCATGCTTAAGGACTCCGAAGCGCACGAGGGTGAGGTGATCGTCTTTTACGAGAGCCAATCGTTTGCGAAGACCGTACCGCAAAAGGCAACCTGTCGCGATATTCGGCCCGGGATATTTCTCGTCTATACAGAGGACGATCGCGGGGAAGGTCCCTCGTCGCTTCAGGTTTTCTCAGAATACCTGAGCACGTGCTACGCAAGCGCGCCGATGAGGCAGACGTAGGTTGCGTAGGTCGCCGCTGATAGCGCGCGCTATTTCTAGGGCTGCGTTAGCAGTTGCAATCTTCGCGCTAGCTTGTCTTCGGCCGGGCGCTGCGTCGTCCGACATCTGTGAACGTTCGCAGAACGCGACTGCGTTACTAGGCAAGACATCTTCCGCCGACCTGGATAATCTTGTAACACGCGCGAAAGCGGCTACGAAAATGGCTACTGCATGCGCCGACTTACTGATGGGACAAGGTCGTGAACGCTTAGCCCTTGTCTCCCTTGCAACCGCGTTTCATAGCGCGAATATCGTGGCGATGGGATGGCATCTTCAGGGTGACGATCATAATGCACTCGCACTTCTCAGAAGCACGCACGAGAATGAACAGCGGTACTTGAAGATGGCGCGACGCTCTAGTCAAGACGATACCGCACAGTTACTCGCAAGGACGATGGCCGAAACGGAATCGCTCCAGTCTCGCTTCTAAACGCAGGGAGCATGTCGGCCCGCCCCTGCGATCAACCCCGATGCATCGTGCATCGGCCCTGCATCGACCTCTGCCCGTAAAACCCTTATGCCACGGGGCTTTGCGCGACGCGCGCGAGTTTGCAGAACCGTTTTGCAAAGAGCGCCGCGC
>PLDY01000004.1 GCA_003136895.1 Candidatus Erabacter solicola
AAGACGCTCCGCAAAACCAACGGCGCGGCGGTCCTCGAGACGCAGAGCATCAGCGACATTACGAATTCCCCGATCCGCGACGTCATCATCGAATCGTGCCTCACGAAGATTTTTCTTCCGAACACTGAGGCGCAGACCGAGCACGCCGCTCGCGGCTACGAAGCTTTGGGGCTCACGCAGCGGCAAATCGAGCTGATCGCGCATGCGGTTCCAAAGCGCCACTATTACTACACGAGCCCACTCGGGAAGCGGCTTTTCGAGCTGGGACTCGGTCCCACTGCGTTGAGCTTTCTCGGCGCCGGGAGCCGCGAGGAACTCGCAGAGGCGCGTAGCCTCATCGCGCGTTTTCCCGACACGTGGCCCGCCCAGTGGCTGCGCCGGCGCGGCTTGCCCGATGCGGCTGCGCAGTGGACCCTTCTTTCGCCGCCGCTCATCTCGGCGGCATAACACCTGAAAGGAAACTCATCATGAAGAACAACCGAGTTACTGCCATCGCGTTCGCGACGGCGCTCTCGCTTGCGCTGACAAAACCCGCGGCGGCACAAATCGTCGTCTTCGATCCGACAAACTATGTCAAGAACACCCTCACTGAACTGCACACCCTGCAGAGCACGATCAATCAAGCAACGCAAATCGCCAATCAGCTCAAGCAGCTTGCGAATGAGGTGCAGAACCTCAAGAACATTCCGAGCGGCGTCTGGGGCCAGGTTCAGCGCGACCTGAGCGCGCTGACCCAGATCGCGAAGGTCGGCTCGACCATCAGCTACGCCGACCGAGCCCTGAGCGCCGAGTTCGCGCGAATGTATCCCGGCTACGCGGTGCCGACCGACTACACCCGGGCGTACACGCAATGGGGCAACAACGCACTGGGCGGCATCCAAGGCGCGCTTGCCTCAGCCGGGTTGCAGAGCTCTCAGTTTGCCAGCGAGGACGCCGTGTTCGGCCAACTACAAGCGCTGAGCGACGGTGCGGCCGGGCACATGCAGGCGATCCAGGTCGGGAACATGATCGCGATCCAGCAAGTGCAGCAGTTGCAGAAGCTGCGCCAGTTGCAGATGGCGCAGCTTCAAGGCGAGTTCGGCTACCTCGCGACGCAACAGCAAAACGACCTCACGAAGTTCGCGATCCTGCGAGCGTGGCTCGACAGCCAGAAGACCTACAAGTCAAGCGAATAGGAAAACCTCTTCCATGCGAAAGACCAGGGGAGCAGCGGCGCTGCTCCTTTTTCTTGCCCTTGTGCCGTCCGCGGCGCTTGCGCAAAGCGCGCCGGCCTGCGCACCCTCGGTCGGCAAGGGCGGCATCCTCACCGGGCTTGCCAACCAGTTCAGCACGACGACCGGACCCTGGACGACGACCGCGCTCGGTTACGCGCAGGATCTGTTCTTTGCGCTCGTCGCGATCGAGATCGCGTGGTCTGCGATCACCTATGTGTTGCAGAAGGACAGCCTGCCGGACTTCCTTGCGGCGCTGCTGCTCAAAATCATCAGCGTCGGCTTTTTTTACATCCTGCTGCAGCCGCAGTACGGCCCGGTTTGGATCGCCGACGTGATCGCGAGTTTCAGCCAAGCCGGCAGTGCGATCGGCGGGCAGTCGCAGTTCGGGCCGAGCGATCCGAGTTCGGTGTTCAACTGCGGAACGGACATCGCAAACGCGATGCTGCAAAGCCTCTCTCAAAACAACGTCGGTATCACCTTTGGGAACATTCTGCCGGCGGTCGAGGCGTGTTTCGCGGCACTGTTCTGCGCGCTGGGCGTTGTGCTCGCATTCGCGATCATCGCGGGCCAGCTCCTCATCACGCTGATCGAGTCGTACATCGTGATCGGCGCGGGCGTCTTCATGCTCGGGTTCACCGGTAGCCGGTGGACGCTCGTGTTTGGCGAGAAGTACGTCGGCTATGCGTTCAGCGTCGGAATCAAGCTGTTCATGCTCGAACTCATTATCGGGCTGGGATATGGACTTGGGCAGCAGTGGGCCGCACTGTTCGGTAACGGCATCGCACCGCCGGGGACGTATATCGAGGTCGTCGGCGCTGCGCTGATCTTTGGGTTCGTCTGCTGGCAGATTCCGGGACTCGCCGCCTCGCTCATGAACGGCGCGCCCCGAATGACGCTCGGGAATTTTTTGAGCACCGCCGGCACGGTTGCTGTCGGCGGCGTCGTGCTCGGCAGCGGCGTCGGCGGCATTATTACGGGCGGGCGCGCACTTTCAACCACCAACCCCAATACGCTCCGTGCAACCGGCGACGCCGGGCAATCGAACGACGCGCTCGCGCCCGATGCCGGGACGACGTCCTCTCGCCGGAACGGGCGAGGCTCCGGTGACTTCGCGGACCACCTCTTGCGCGAACCGTATTCGCGGCGTGATGGCGATACATTCGCGCCGCACGCGCGGAGGGCGAGCGACCTCAACGCTGAGGATCTCTCCAATGAGCGGCCGTCGACGTCGACTGCCACGCCGGACGGCGGTGCTTCTGGGACCGACTCGACATCGGATACGTCCCGTCAAGCGCACCATGCAGAGGACCATGCCGACCGGCACGGCGCCTCGAGTGGTGGCGAGGCCGACACAACCGAGGCCGAGGTCACGGCCGAGGAAGCGGCCCAAACGCGCGCAAGCGACGCCGCTCTCGCGGACGAGGACGAACGCGTCGCACGTCAAGCGGAGCAGCGAGACGTCCAGGGATCTTCGGGCGGCGCCGCTTCTTCGGCGCCGCGCGTCGATCCGGCACGAGCCCTGCGCCAACCGCCCGTTTCCGATGATTCCGCAGACGGCAGCATCCACATTCGCTTCAAACATCCTGAGTGAACGGTGCACTATGAACCCACGAGAGTCCACCAGCGGCACACGCGCCGCGGAAAACGATACTCCGTACCTCTCTGCACGGCGAGAATGGAACGAGCGCTACGGCGACTACATCGCCCGCGCGCGCAACTGGCGGGGAGCCGCCTTCGCGGCCCTTGCTATCTCCGCCGTTCTCGCGCTCGGCGTCGTGTGGGAAGCCGCGCAAAACAAAATCGTTCCGTATGTCGTTGAGGTCGACAGGCTTGGCGATGCCGTCGCGGTCGCGCGTGCTGACCGCGCCACTCCCGTCGACACTCGTGTCATCAAAGCGCAACTCGGAGCCTGGATCGTTGACGTGCGCTCTCTGAGTTCCGATCCAACGGCCGAGAAGACCGCGCTCGCACGCGCGTACGCGCTCACCGCCGCGACGGCGACGACATTTCTCAATGACTACTATCGCCAGCACTCGCCTTTTGGCCCGACACGGACCGTCGCCGTCAGCGTCAATGCCGTGCTGCCGGTGAGCGACCGGACCTATCAAATCCAGTGGAGCGAGGATGCGCGTGATTTTCAAGGTCGCGACATCGGAACGACGCACTGGCTCGCGAGCCTAACGATCGCCTTCGACCCACCCAGCGACGAGCGTGGCATTCTGAGCAATCCGCTCGGGCTCTA
>PLDY01000001.1 GCA_003136895.1 Candidatus Erabacter solicola
TAGTCTCGGATCTTTTTTCGCTACCAAGTCCTTTGCAACGTCGCCGTACGCGCTTCAAGCCGACACAAACCAACGGTATCTGGCTGCGCAGAAAAGCTCTCCTAGGACGTTCTCGGCGACGACCCCATTGTTGTCCGTCAAGTGGAAGCCCGACGAAGATGCGAGCGATGACGCCTTCCACGAATTGCCGGGAACGCGCCCTTGGAAGAACATCGAGACGTACGAGTCCGTAGTTGAGGCTCTTTGGCAGAACATCTTTCAAGAACCGCCGGGCACCGATCCCTGCCACGAAGGACTCCTTTGCAGCACGACTTCGTACTGGGTCTTGCAAAAGAATGTCAATGGGCGCTTCGTCAGGGTCGCATTCCGCGTGAGCCGCTGGTATGCGGCGGACGTCGCCACGACCAAGAACTTATATAAAATCGAATACAGCGCTCAAGAGGAACTCATCGGTGCTCCCAATACATGGGGACCCATCCAAGACGAAGGCGTAAAGGGCGTGATCCACTCTCTACTCAACGACTTCTCGAATCGGCTACGCATCCTTGGCAACCTAACATGAGTGCGGAACGTGCCCGATGGATAACCTTACTCGCATACCTCGCATGCCTCCTGACCTCGATAGCGCTCCTGTTTGTAAAGCAGTTTCAACAGTCGGATTTCCATATCGTCGAGAGCGTCATGAATCTGGTCGGGCTCTATGCCGTGCCTCTCTCGATCATCGTCACCGCAGTCTCCTCCAGTCGTGCGCCAAGAACGGACGTGACCGGGACCACGTTGATTCTTCTGTTCGGATCAACGGTGATCTGGAACGGACTGATCGTCGGCGTTCTGGCCTACTATGACTGGGCAAACCTTAGCGCGACACCCGGTTCGGTGCACTTTTCAGATTTAGTCGCTGAGAACTTCCTTGCATCAGTACCCGGTAAGCTGACATTCTTGATCGGTGGTGCCCTCACGTATTTCTTCGTTGGCGACACCAGCAAACCAACAGTCCCGGGAGGCCCTCAACCCACTGCGCCGGTGTGAGGCGCTCGACAGTTCTCAAACCGTGATGTCGCTGACCGTGTTGGCATCAACAATGCCTTGATTGTAAGCCTGATCGATCAGGTCTTGTCGATCAAACTGCAAGACTGAGAGCGCCAATTGCTGCTTCGGACGGACGGAACGTATACGAATCTCGCGTCGCGCTCCGCCGGAGCCGATGCCTGCACGACCTGCTGCGACCGATTGGTTGACTCGTTGCGCGGTTTTGAGGTCGGACGTTAGGATCTTCTGCTGCATAACGCCGAAGCAGTCGAGTCCAACCTGGGCAAGATTCTCGATCCGCTGTGGTGTCGGCGAACTGTTATCGGAATCCATGAAGATGACGAGGACATCGTCGGCGCCGGCATCGATAGCCTGCCCAATTGGCGTATTGTTGGCGACGCCACCGTCCACATATTGGCTCTCCTGAGAGCCTGTCGATACCGCCACTGGTGCGAATGCACCCGGTATCGAAGTCGAAGCGCGGACCGCTGCGCGAAAGTTCTCAGGGGTGAGCGGATAGGTTGACGGATTCGCCGCCTGGAAATTCGAAGAGCCAGTACTCGGTGGGAACCAGAAGAATGCGTCTGACGTGCCGAACGTCAGGTTCGTACCCGAAACGATCAGCGAACGCTGGAGTAAACTGAAGTCGAGATGTTCGTCGATGATGGTTGCAATTGGGGTGGGATCGATCCCGCCGAGGAAGGTCAACAGATTCGACAGGCTACCCAAACCGTGCACCTGCGACCAAATCTTGCCCGCGTTCAGCAGAATTTGCACCCAGCCGCGCGCCAAGATGGGCGGAAGCTCCGATACAATGGTCTTGAGCAGCATCACTTCTGGTAGAAGCCGGATCACATTTCGAGCCGCTATCCCTCTCCACGTCGCCTCGAGCTCCGCGAGCTTATTCTGTGCGACGAAGGAGCCGTTGAGGGCCCCGATGGACGTGCCGCAGATAACCTCGAAGTCCTCACCCCTATCAAAGAGACCCTTGATCACGCCCGCCTCGTAGGCGCCTAGCGCCCCGCCGCCGCTCAGAACGAGCGCTCTCGTTGACGTGCGATTCGGTTCCGTCATGTGGCGCTCTTCGGCTTGTCGCCCGTGCCTCGCACGCTGATGAGCCGCGATAGCACGTCAAACCAAAATGGAGCCCCCAAGAGCAACGCGATCGTTGTTAAGAGAATGCCTAGCACCTTAAGACCAACCCCTACGACGTCGTCAGGCAGACAGCGCGTGGCATAGGTCTCGGGATTCTTGGGCTCGGAATCGGCCGGCGCAGACTTTCCCTGGGCCTTCAGCGTGCGATTGGTTTGGATGGCCCTTTCAACCACGCTGCATCTATTGCTCGTCCACCCGAAGGGAACGGCTGAGAGAGCTGCCCGGCTGACTTCCGCCGGCGATGCGGCAGCCCCCAATGGAATAGGCTGAACTGCAAATGACCTAAACAGCTGAACAGTGTCGACATTGAAACTGACGGCGATGACCAGCGCGATTCCCGCCAAGACGCGCGCGGAAAAGCGCCGATACCAGCCCGAAAGCCGACTCATTTCGTCGTCAAACCAGCCGTTTATGCCGGAGAGAAAACGATCCCAATCTCCCTGAGCAGCGTTCCAAAGTGAGGTGAGCTGATTCTCTAGCGGGCCTCCCGCCAAATTGAGTGTCGTAATCTGTTGTCGGAGATCAGCTATACCGATCTTCGCGTCGCTACTGGCAGTCTTTGCCTGCGTTAGCACGCCTACGAGAGCCGTTGTAAATTGTTCCGCGCTGACGTACGAAGGGTTGCGAGCACTACTTGAATCGGTCGGCGCATCAATAGCTGGATGACCGTAGAGTGTATCGCGCAACTTGGCGTCACCAAGGACCTGCTGAATCCCGGAAAACAGCATGTTGCCGCGCCAGTTGAGTGCCGAGGCAAGCTGTTCTTGGATCCACGATGCAAGGAGACTAAATGCGATATATACGGCCGCGAGGCTTATCGCCGCGTTCAGTATCGCCGAATTAAGCATGCCGACAGTTCTCCATTCGTCAACTCATGATGGGCCGCTTCGGTGCGCTCAAAGATTTCGAAATGGGCGGAATTTCCCGAAAAGCGTAAAGAATCGGAAAACTTGAGGCCACCAAGGCCATGACAAACCCGGCCTCGGCCTAGAAGCGCAGACGCCTCTAGGCCGAGCAGCCCTGCTCCTTTAGGCTAGCACATACTAGTCAGTTTAGGCTAGTACTGTTAGTCGCCACGCCAAGTGGCACTGGAGCACCAACCGTGAACACCAGTTCAATACGCCTATTGATGGCGGCGGCTCTGGCTTTGTCCACCGTCGCATGCACCGGCGGATCAGCGGCGCTGCTACCGCAGACCTCAACCCATGCAGCCTTGACGCACCCGCAGGATGTCGGAGGCGGGATACTGCCGACCGGCGGCAACGACGGCGGTTCCGGGGGAACCGGTCCCTAAGTGCAAAACTTCAAGGCTGACTAAGGTTAACTAGTGAGGGTTGGGGTGGCGCGAAACCGCTTCCACCCCAACCCGACGCTTATTTCGAATCGCTTTACGACGAGGGGAACCCTCAGCTTGCTAGTTCCGATTTCATGAAGACCGAGAGAAAAAGTAAAACAAAACCGCATTCGAACTGGCTCGACGAAGCTCAATCGCTCTACGCCGCGGCCCGCCTCTCAGAAGCCGCCTCGATACTCGACGACGCGATCGGTCAACGCGGGAGAATCCCAGAAGACGCGTTCATCCTGCGAGGGCGCCTGCACCTCAGATCGAGGGCTAGCGAAGCCGTGGCCTTCTTGACTCAAGCAATGCCGCGCCTCGAAACCGATCTCGGTCGCGCCAGAGCGAGTGTCCTGTTAGGTGCGGCGCAGGCCAGAGTTGGCGACTACAAGAGCGCGAAGGCCAGTTTCGCGCGCGCCGCGCAACAAACTTTGGGCAAGTCGGCTCAAACCGAGCTCCTTCGATCGGAACTCGCGTATCAGACGGCAGCCACTTCGTGGATGCAACGAAAACTCGACGAGGCGGAGTCCGCCCTCAAACCGGTGCTGGAAAGGCCTGGCTCCGGACTCTATGTCGAGGCCCTGATACTCCGTGGGTCCATCTACTCCGCGCGCGAGCGGTACGAAGCTCAAGCCGGCGTCCTTTTGGAGGCACTGCGCGCCGAGACCTCGGGAGACCAACCGAATGTTTATCGATGGGCGCACGTTGCGGCACAGATTGCGTATCTCTCACGCGAGCTTTCGAATCAGTCACTTCGGAATACAGCAATCGAGCAACTCGAGCGAATTCCGTGGACGGATGACCTGGCGGACGTACAGTTCAACATGCTCAAAGCAGTGGGATGGCGGCGCGCGCTTGACGGCGATTACTTCAATGCGTTCCGATACCTAAAGCGGGCTGCGGCATGCGCGCCAACGACTGCCTGGCAAGTTATGGCAAGCTGCGATCGGGCCTATCTCGCCGCGAGTCTCGGAGAACCACGCTGGGCAGAACAAGAAGTGGGCGAAGCCGCAGAACTTGCCGAGCGGGTGGAGTGGCGCGCAATAGCCGGCGAAGAGCGTATCGCCCTTCTCCTCTTGGCGGAGCTCTACGCGCCACTCGACGGTGCGCTCGCCATGTCATACGTTGCCCGCTTCCAAGAGACGGGTGACCGATATACGGCCACTCTTTCGTTCAACGCGGATCGCCGGGTTGAAGCGATGGTTTCTTACTCCCTTGGCTACGTGCACCAGTACCTAGGCGCCCTATCCGATGCTGAACGTTCATTTCGTGAGGCGTTCGAGTTTTATGACACCACGGGTTTTGATTGGCGCGCGGCTCGCGCAGCAATTGGCCTTTGGCACGCCACCAAGGATGCGCGCTGGCTCGCCGTTGCCGAGAACAAACTGCGATCGTATCCGCAATCCTGGTTGGCTACGCAGATCCGCGCAATCGAAAACAGGCCGGCATCGAATGCTGCTGGAAAATTAACCGAACGGGCACAACGCGCCGCTGACGCCCTTACGCCGGCCCAACGAGAAGTGTACGAGCTGCTACTCTCGGGGAGACCAACGCGCGACATAGCGGCGCAACTAGGGCGAAGCGAATTCACTGTGCGCAATCATATTAAGGTCGTTTTCAAGAAATTGAAGGTGAACTCTCGTGCCGCACTCCTGAGCAATACGTTTCGAGGGTAGGTTAGGCAGCGACGCCTTCAGGCCTGATATACTGGCGAGTTGCCGGTCCCCGCATCCGCGAGTTGGGGATCGTCGGCATCGAGCGAAAGCTCGAACGGATAAGACGAGTTGGCCTCCGCCATCGTTTCGAGCATGATCTGTTGCGGTTGCCCTGCTACGAGCGTGAAGGTGGCGATCTTTGAGCGCGGCCCGGCGGGGATCGCGTGCGACGCCAAGACTTTTCCGTTTACGACGTACGTGGCGGTTGATTCGCCTGCCCGGGCGGACTGGTATAGACTCACTGGTCCCGTGCCTGAGACTGAACACTCAAAACGGCGCAGCACGGCGTATTCGCCCTTGTGTTCGGGTCCTTTGTACGGATCGAGGTTGGTTCGCGGAAAGCATTCG
This sequence comes from Candidatus Erabacter solicola, assembly GCA_003136895.1. Classification (GTDB taxonomy): domain Bacteria; phylum Vulcanimicrobiota; class Vulcanimicrobiia; order Vulcanimicrobiales; family Vulcanimicrobiaceae; genus Erabacter; species Erabacter solicola. Next base: position 5,584 of record PLDY01000001.1, read on the forward strand.
TTTCCAAATTCAAAGGTCACGCAGGCTCCGGCGTACGTCACAGGCTTTGCGACCGCCGACCCGGTGATGTCGAAAACGCCGCGCCGGCTCTTTCCGTCATCGTCCGAGGGCGGGAGCTTTCCGAAGACGCTAGCGGAGTCATTCGAGGGATCACACGCGGCTACGACAACGGAATACTCGCTGCCGTCGCCGGCGATGTCGAAGATGCCAGCCGCGCACTCCGTAGGGCGAAGCGTCATGTCAGCCAGCATCACGGTGTCGTTTATGTTGACCGAATCATTCCGAGAGGATCCGGTTTCGCGCAGTTGGATGAAACGCAACGTGGCGGCGTGCCCGACGGCAATGAAGTTTCCGTCCGGCCCACCCGTGCCACCAAGCGTCGTGATGGAGCCGGCGAGTTTGCCGCCACTGACGATCCCAACGAGCAGTCGCATTGGTGCGCTAGTTCCATTGACGTGGTCGAAGAGGAGCCGCGCGACCCTACCGTCCTGCGGAAGTGAGGCACGGAACAGAATCCCATGTTCATTGAACGTTTCGGGGCAATCACTGACGTACAAGAGCTCCGCGTCTTCCACCGTGTGTCCTTTCTAGAGTCCGAGTTGCCCGACAAGCCATAGGGCGGCTTGTCCGCGATCGATATCGCCGCTTGGCCAATCAAGCGCCTTGCCCGTCGTCTCTTCAATAGCCTGACGATCGGGGACCGTCAGGGGCTCGTTCGGTCGGTAGCTCATGTCGTCGTAGCCCGAGATAACGCCGGCCACACCTAGCAAATGAACGGCGCTGAAAAGGTCCCTGTTGTCGAACGTGATGTCGCTCCACCAGAATAGGGGGACACCAGCAGCCAGCAACTCGTGCTGAAACGAGCGCACGAGTGATGGATCGCCGGCGACGACACTTGGCGTCTGATTGTTCTTCATCGCGAACGCTGCGAGAGCACCGGCTACCTCGCCAACGTTCCACTCCATCGGGTGCAGCCGGTAAGCGCCGTTTGCAATATGGCTGACGCCGATGTTCTTGCAGGCGGGGAGCAGGTTCTTAACGCGTACCGGAATCAACGCGCGCAAAGGTAGCTCGAACGGCTGAATATCGATGAAGCGCTGCGGCATGCCGACGCCGGCCAGGCCGTGAATGTCGAGACCGCCGTAAAAGCCAATGCCGCAGGAATCTGGATAATTCTTCGCACGCGGACCCGGATTAAAGTTCTTGTCCAAGTCTTGCTGCACGATCGTATACACCGCCTTGATGCGCCGCGACTCGCGAATGTACGGCTGTGCCGAGGTGCCGTCCGGAGTATTGAACTGATCGGGCCGTACCTTAAGACTCGGGTAGCCACTCCCATTGCCATCGTCTCGCGGGACCTCGGTTTGCAGCCAATAGACATAACCAAGTGACGCCTGCCGGGCGCGCGCGATAATAGCGGCATCCTGATCGGGCGAGCCCGACGGAATCGTCGCAGCCTGGTAGTCGTTGGCACCCATATTCAGCATGCTCAAATCACATGGGAACGCCGCGTCGTTAAAGTTCGAGGCCGAGAGGTAGCGGCGGTAGCTCCACAGATCCACGCCCGGCACAAACATCTTCGTGATGTAGCCATCGATGATCGTATATTTCTGTTCCGCTTTGAGCTTGTCGTATTCAGCCGGCTTCTCGATGAGGTGATTCTCACCGTCGGGACGGCGTTCGAGCGCAACGACCATTGTGATCGGTTGAATCCAGTCGGGCCGAGCGGAGTCAGGGGCTTCCGGTTCCTGCCACGAATCCTTCCCTTCAGCGCCGAGGTTGTACTCGACGCCCGCCGTCGGCAGGAGGTCCCCGAGATCGGTTGCGTCCAGGAAATACTTTGCGCTCAGCGTCGTCGCCGTTCCGTCCCCCGCGACTGCCGTCAGGCTCTGCACTACATCGCCGGAGGTCTGCGCCGCGGTCACGCGTGAGTTGAGGCGCAACTGCACGTTCGCCTCGGCTTGTAGCAGCTGTAGAAGTACCTGATGAATCGCAAGCGGCTCGCCAGAAAAACCTGGATACTCGCCCCCCGGGTTCAGCGATGGTTGCGCAGCCGCGGCGGCTGACAGTGTGTAGTTATTACGGTAATACGTCCGTACCGCCTGACGAAAGGCACGATAGCTCGCGGTACTTCCGACCGTTTCGATATATTGGTTTTCATCGGGCTTAGTCACGCCCTGAGCGGAGTATTGTCCGCCGAGCCAATCGGTCGCTTCCAACAAACAGACTGACACTCCGAGCGCACCTGCTCGTAATGCGGCGGCTACACCACCTAAGCTGCCGCCGACTATTACCAGATCGTACACTTGTTGTGGCACCGAGCCTCCTCGTTTCACATCGCGCGATTCGCTTTGGTTGCCAAAGCGCCGGTCCTATTGTAGAAGTTTGATTGTGTCGGATGCGCCGGCGATTATTTCCGAAACGTTGGGCGGGACGAGGGATGAGGCAATTTGCGCTGCATCTGAAGCGATTGCGACGATAGTCGTGACGCGCTTAATATCCTGAGCTATCGCCGCCGCGCCTTTTTGAAGAGCTGCAGTAGCACCAGAGATAGCAGCGATCGCTCGAGCCATCTCGGGATCATTAGGGTCCGGGATAGCGTCGATGTCGTTTGCGATGAGGATCACACATGCTGCTCGAAGCGTGCCCTGGGCTGAGCCAACTTGTTGTGCGGCAACGGGCTGATTGTTCGCAATCAGTTGCTGGATCAGCGGATCGAGGGATGTCGCGAGCACTTGGTATTGGAGTACGAGCGGATTAGCCATCGAAGCTCCCTTGTCTATTTGAAGGCTTTTTGCAGCGCCAGAATATCAGGCCGTAGGAGGGCCACGGTCGCCGATGCGACGGCATAGACGCTTGAGAAATCATTCGTAGCGGCAGCTTTCACGATGGCATCGTTTCCGTCCATCAGCTTCTTCAGCGAACCTACATAGGCAACTTCAGCCGTCCGCTTCGCGTTCACGCTATCGACAGCCGATCTCCAATCAAGCCGATATTGGATAGTCTCAAGCGTCTGAAGCCCGACGTTCTGCGCCACGAAGTTTCGTCCGAAGAAGCTATCGATATCTCCCTGCTCGTTGTCGAGCTGAGCAAGATAATCGTCATTGGCGACCTTTGTCAGCTGCATGACGAGATAGTCAACGGCCGCTTTTGCTTTCGCCGCTTGCTCGGCCGTTAGTTGGCGTCGACGCGCTGCGAATATTGCCGTGGCGATATCGGTCGCGAATCCAGATAGTGCGGACTCCTGACTGCTACTGAAGCCAGCGTCCTTCTTAGCGTTGCCGAACAAGGTCGAAAACCCGTAGTTCACTTTTGAATCGTCCGCAGACGCAGCGCCAAGCTGGTCAAAGTAGCCGGTGAGAAG
>PLDY01000075.1 GCA_003136895.1 Candidatus Erabacter solicola
GTCTACCACCTGATCATCGCCTACGCGAAGCACGAACGGCCGACGCGCGCGCAGGTCGTCGGCGATGCGGAACGCCTCCTTACGGCAATCGGGATGGAAGATCACCAGTACGTCCTGGCTGCCCATCGGGACACCGATGATTTCCACGCGCACGTAATCGCGAACCGGGTCGGTGCGGACGGCCGCGCCAACGACCTCTGGCACGAGCGGATCATCCGCGAGCGCGTCTGNNCGCATCGAGCGCCTTCACGATCTTCCGCCGGAACCCGAATGGCGGCCGAGTGACGGCGCGTATCGCCGGTCGTGCGAGTGGGGTGAGCCGCCGTGGCAGGAAGTCGCACGGCCGTACGTTCTCGATGCTGTCGATCGCGCGCGAGGTTGGAACGACCTACACCAACGCCTTGCGGCGCACGGCGTCGTCGTAAAGCTCATTCAGCGCGGTGATCGAGTGCAGGGCCTCGCATTCGCCGAGGGCCTCGACCGGACAGCGAGAGGTTGTGGCGCGTGGCGCATCGATGCACGTTGCGCGTTATTGGCGCTCGAACGGCGCTTCGGTCCGTTCACGCCGGCCCACGAGATTGCTCATGGCGTCGCACCGGCTGTCCAAGCTCCGCGTGCGGAGCCCATCGAGGGCAAAGCACCTTCGCAGCAGTGGAGCGATAAAGTCCGCCCAACGATTCTTGAGGCGGTCGATGCGGCGGGTTCCTGGCCCGATCTCGCCCAGCGACTCGGCCGGCACGGCATCGTCGTAAAGCTCGTTGAGCGCGGTGGGCGCATACAGGGGCTCGCGTTCGCACAAGGGCGGAGTGCCGATGCGCGCGGATGCGGGGCCTCGCGCATCGACGCGCGCTGCAAGAAGGCAGCGCTCGAGGTGCGCTTTGGCCCATTCCCGTCACCCTCTAGGGAACGCACGCACGGTGACGGAGATGTCTCAAGAGAGGCGTGGCGATCGCAAGAACGCGCGCGTCGGTCGAGCTCCGACGCGCGTCATGCACGCGACCGTAAGGCCGAACGACTACGCGAAGCACGCGAGCGCTCGCGTTCGCAGCAGGAGAATCGTACGAACCTGCGCGGGCCGCGGCATTTGCGTGAAGGGGTCGATCGCAATGGCGTCAGCGAGTCGAGCTGGGCGGTGCGCGAGGCCGGATATATCGCCGACCACGCCCGGCTGCGCTCCGCCTACGTGGAGTATCGCGACCGCTACTTTGAAGGGCGTCGTCGTGCGATCGACGCGCGCCAAAATGGAGCCTGGGAGCACGAGCGCGCACAACGCCGGCTTGAAGCGCAGCGTCGCCGCGACGCCAGGCAGCTTCTGCGAGCAACGGCTCGTCTTGGTTCACGTGGGCTGACGCGCCAGGTCGCGTATTGGTCGATCGATGCCGTGATGGCTCGGCGCCGCGTGCAAGAGTATTCTGCCGCGCGCGTGCGCTGGCAAGCAACGAAGATCGTGCTGGCCTCAGAGCGCGGGCTCTCGCGCGAGGAGAAACCGATGGACTACAAGTCGTTTATTACTGAAAAGGCACGGGCCGGCGATCCGGCCGCGCAGTGCGTGCTCACCGACTTCACGCGAGCGGCGCGCGAGACGGGACCGTTGGCTGACCAGCGGCAGCACGCGGGCAGCGCCCAACAACGACGTTCGCCGCAAAGCGAATCACGCGCCTTTAGCCTCAACGAATTGCGGGTACGGCTCGATGTCATCCGAGCTGAAGAAGAAGCGCGCCACGAGCGTGCTCGCATGGAACGCGAGAGACTTGAGCGTGTCGAGTCACCAAAATCGCTCGATGAGGTACTAGCGGCGGAAGGCCAACGCATTCGCGCGCAAACCGATGATGCCACCAAGTTCACCGATGCCGAGCTCATTCGGCTTGGGCAGCTTGTGGGGGAGAAGCGATCCTGGAATCCGCTGACGCGCATCGTGGCGACGCAGGCTGAGGAGACTCTGCGCGCCGCGCGCCAGTCACGCTGCGAGAAGTCGCTCACGGCAGCGATAGAAAAGTTTGAAGACCGTGATGTTCCAAAGTACGCCGAGCGCGTAGCTGCCGATGAGCGCCGGTATCGGCGGTACGTTACTGCGTCGCTGTCGCTCGAAGAGGAAATGCGCGAAACGCGTGCCGTGCTGCGCGATCGGATTCCGCAAGCCGATCAGCGCCTGCTTGTCCTCGAACGTGCCGGAGTGTCGCAAATCGGGGACGTCGGGCTTCATGCGAGACTGAATGATATAGCGACAGCAATCGATCGGGAGTATCGGGCTGTTGCCGAGGCGACCCGTCGCGGCATCGAGCAGAGCATCCGGCGTGAGCAGCGTGCTCACGGGCGATCGCACGAATACATCTCGCTGGGAGGCCGATGATGATGCTGGCATTCATCTATCTGATTTCAAGCGCTAAACCCATTTCGATTCGGCGTCTTTGCCTGCTCTACGTCTTCCTGCTGGCGTCGGCACGTTGCCTACTCGGTGTCCTGCACGTCGAGCACGCAGCGAGTTTGGCGCTGGCAATCGCGACAGCCATCGGCCTTCTCGTTTGGGTTTCTCCGCTTGTGCGAGTCCTGTTTGGCGCCGTCTTGGACAGACGCATCGCGCTGGAAGCGTTCGAGACTGTTTCAGCGTGCGTACAGTTTACGTATGGCTTCGTTTTGGTGATGCTGCCTATAATTGCGTTAGAAACATGGCTTACGGTGCCGCACGCGCCTATGCGGGCCGCCCTGATTCCAGCAATCACTTGGGCCTGCGTCACTGGCGCCGGCTTTATGATGATGATCCAGAGATTTAAATGAACGACAAAACAAAGAAGCTGCGCAGGCCTTAGATCGGATCGAGCCGAGCACAGCGCGGAACGGTGAAAGCGGGGTGGTCGCGGCGCGGCAAAGCGTTCGCCGCGGCCGAACGATAAACGGACGTGTCCAAATGTGCCCGGCGTAAAGGCCGTCGTCTTGCCCAATGTGTAGCGGTTTGTGTATCGGTCGGCTTGGACTCCTCGCAAATCTCCGTCTGACGAGCTTTGAGGTGCTAGGGCCACGAAAGCGACGCTTTCCCTCCTCGCGCTAGCGGTCACCCTGGCCGCTGTTCAGGCGCAGGGGTAGCGATCAGGGCTGTTGCAACCATTCGCGCCGATTTTCGGGCGTTCCGACTTGCGAAGCGGGTTTCGGGCGCTCAGCCAATACTAACCGTGAGAACATGAGCCGACTCGAAGATCTGAAGCCGAACGCTTCCGTTCGTGGCATTTTGCCGAACGGATTAATTACCGTTGTCAGCGTGCAATGGCACGGTTCCGCGGCACTCGAACTCACCTATAAAACCGCTGAAGGAAAAGTAGCGAATGAGCTGCTTTACCGAGACGACGAACCGCGCGTCGAGGTAGTGGAGGAAGGTCGGCCTTGGAGCTTCGACGGAGATGGCGCGCTATTTCGGTTGGTCTCCGAAGCGCAGCGCATTCGTCTGGCCCACTTATTCGATCCCGTGCTGGCAATCCACACATCTGACGTCGAGCCTTTGCCGCACCAGATCACGGCCGTCTACGAGGCGATGCTACCGCGTCAGCCGTTGCGTTTTCTGCTTGCGGATGATCCAGGCGCTGGAAAGACGATCATGGCTGGCCTTTTAATGAAGGAACTCATCGCGCGGGGCGACCTGCAGCGTTGCCTTGTCGTTTGTCCCGGCAGCTTGGCAGAACAGTGGCAGGACGAACTCTACCGTCGCTTTCATCTGCCATTCGATATTCTGACGAACGACAAGCTCGAGGCTGCGCGCACGGGCAACTGGTTTCTGGAAAACAACCTCGTCATTGCTCGGCTCGATAAACTCTCGCGGAACGAGGATGTGCAGCAAAAGCTACAGGCACCAGACTGCCGCTGGGATCTGATCGTGTGCGATGAAGCTCACAAGATGGCGGCCACATTTTTCGGTGGCGAAATCAAGTACACCAAGCGATATAGGCTTGGACAGCTGCTCTCAACCTTAACGCGACACTTCCTCTTGATGACGGCAACGCCACACAACGGGAAGGAGGAGGACTTCCAGCTCTTCATGGCCCTCCTCGACGGGGACCGGTTCGAAGGTCGGTTCCGCGATGGCGTTCACGCAGTAGACGTCTCAGACCTCATGCGCCGAATGGTGAAGGAAGACTTATTAAAATTCGATGCGACGCCGCTCTTCCCTGAACGAATCGCCAGCACGGTACCATACAAGCTCTCAGATCCAGAAGCGCGGCTTTACAAGGAAGTCACGGCGTATGTGCGCGAGGAATTCAATCGCGCCGAGGCGCTCGAAAACGATAAACGGGCTGGAACAGTTGGTTTTGCGCTTACCATCCTTCAGCGACGACTTGCATCGTCGCCGGAGGCGATCTATCAGTCGCTACGTCGCCGCCGAGAACGACTCGAACGCCGGCTGCGAGAGTTGGAGCTGTTGCAGCGTGGCGGCGAGGTACCGGATGTCGCAGCGGCAGCGCCGGTGCTCGACGACGAGGATGTCGAAGACTTAGAAGAGGCACCCGACAATGAGGTCGAGGCGGCCGAGGAGCAGATCCTCGACCAAGCGACCGCCGCACGCAGCATTGCTGAACTGCGCATCGAGATCGAAAACCTGAAGCGGCTTGAAGGTCTCGCGCTCAGCGTGCGGCGGGGAGGTGAAGACAAGAAATGGCGGGAGCTCGCGAACCTGTTGTCCGATAAATTCTCGACTGCTTCCATCGTAAGTTCATCGGACCACCAAGCCTCAGCAGAGAGTGGTAATGCCCACAGGATTCCCAGGGTGACATCGTCGCCATCACAGAAGATAATAATTTTCACTGAGCATCGCGATACGTTAAACTATCTTGAGAACCGGATCACGACGCTGCTGGGCCACAAACAGGCGATTGTGATGATTCACGGCGGTATGGGGCGCGAGGAGCGACTGAAAGCACAGGAGTCTTTTCGACACGATCCCGAGGTTCAGGTTCTTCTCGCAACCGATGCGGCCGGCGAAGGCATCAACCTTCAGCGCGCTCACCTGATGGTGAACTACGACTTGCCCTGGAACCCCAATCGCATCGAGCAGCGTTTTGGCCGCATCCATCGGATCGGGCAGACGGAGGTGTGCCACCTCTGGAACCTCGTGGCCGAAGAGACGCGTGAGGGCGACGTCTACCACAAGCTCTTGGAAAAGTTGGAGCAGGCGCGCAAGAGTCTAGGCGGCCAGGTATTCGATGTGCTTGGCAAGCTGCAGTTTGAAGGGCGCCCTCTGCGCGACTTGCTGATTCAGGCGATCCGCTATGGCGAGCAGCCCGACGTGCGCGCGCGCCTTTTTCAAGTGGTCGAGAACGCCTTCGACCGCGGCAAACTGCAGGATCTCCTCGAAGAGCGGGCGCTAGCTCATGACGCGATGGATGCGAGCCGCGTCTATCGTATTCGCGAAACGATGGAGCGAGCCGAAGCGCGCCGGTTGCAGCCGCACTACATTGAATCGTTTTTCCTCGAGGCCTTTCAACGTCTGGGTGGAAACGCAAAGCAGCGCGAGCCGCGCCGCTATGAAGTGACGCACGTTCCCGCATCCGTGCGCAATCGCGACCGCCTAATCGGGATTGGTGAGCCCGTGCTACCACGGTACGAACGTATCGCGTTCGACAAGACGCTGGTGTCGCCGCAGGGGCAGGCATTGGCGGCATTTGTCTGCCCGGGACACGCGCTACTCGATGCCGCCATCGATCTCACGCTTGAACGCCACGGAGATTTGCTGCGCCGCGGCACAGTGCTCGTGGATGAGCGCGATACGGGTCTTAATCCGCGCGTGCTTTTCTACCTTGAGCACGCCGTCCAGGACGCCGGCGTCACTCGCTCGGGCGAAAGACGCGTTGTATCCAAACGTATGCTCTATGTCGAGATCGATGCGGCGGGAACGACACGTCATCTTAACTATGCGCCCTACCTTGATTACCGGCCCCTCGCCAAGAACGAGCCGAATGTGGAGAGCCTCCTCGCTCGACCGGAGTCCGCCTGGATTGGACATGACCTTGAGCAAAAGGCGCATGGATACGCGATTGCGCACGTCGTTCCCGAACACGTTGCTGAGGTTCGGGCGAGTAAGCTTGATCTTCTTGATAAGACGGAAGCTGCGGTAAAAGATCGGCTCACGAAGGAGATCAGCTACTGGGATCATCGGGCAGAGCAGCTTAAGCTCCAGGAGCAGGCCGGAAGATCGACAGCACGGCTTAACTCAGGTGAGGCGCGGAAGCGCGCTGATGAGTTGCAGGCACGCCTCGAAAGGCGCATGGAAGAGATCAAGCGCGAGCGGCAGATATCTCCGCTGCCGCCCGTGGTTCTTGGCGGCGTGCTCGTCGTACCCGCGGGACTGATTGCCGCGATGACGGGCCAGTCCAAACCGATGTCTGCCTCGTCGCATGATACCCAGGCTGCAGCGGCGCGGGCACGCGAGATCGTCATGGATATCGAGCGCGAACTCGGCTTCGAACCGATTGATCGCGAGTTTGACAAACTCGGCTACGACATCGAAAGTCGCGTGCCAGGCACAGGACGCCTACGTTTCATCGAGGTCAAGGGTCGGACGTCGGGTGCGGCGACCATCACCGTCACACGGAATGAGATTCTGTACTCGCTCAACAAGCCGGATGATTTCATTCTCGCCATTGTTGAGTTCATGGACGACGGTACGTACCGCGTTCACTATGTGCGCCGGCCATTCCAGCGTGAACCTGACTTTGGGGCGGCAAGCGTCAACTACGAGTTTCCGGAGCTGCTCGCGAGTGCGGGAGCGCCTTCATAAATGGACCGACGGGGGACCGGATGTCGTTCAAAAAGAAACTGATTGAGGTCGCTCTGCCGCTGAACGCGATTAACAAGGCTAGCGCGGCGGAGAAGTCCGTTCGGCACGGGCTTCCGTCGAATCTGCATCGATGGTGGGCACGACGCCCATTGTCGGCTGCGCGTGCTGTCATATTTGCGCAGATGGTAGACGATCCATCGAGTCATCCTGCAATATTCAAGACCGAGCAGGCGCAGGACGTGGAGCGCCAGCGCTTGTTCGGACTTATTGAAGACCTTCTGCGTCTAGAGGGAGCGACCGGCGATGCAGCTCTCGCCGCTGCACGCGACGAAATCTGGAAAAGTTGGCGTATCACATGTGCGGAAAACGCGGCGCATCCCCGTGCTGGGGAGCTCTTCAATTCCAACAGACTCCCCGCTTTTCGCGATCCCTTCGCGGGCGGTGGCGCGCTGCCTTTGGAGGCGCAGCGCCTCGGGCTCGAAAGCTTTGCTTCGGATCTGAACCCCGTTGCCGTGCTGATAAACAAGGCGATGATCGAGATCCCACCAAAGTTCGCTGGTAAGCCGCCGGTGAACCCGCAAGCGCGGACGGAGAAAGTGCTTGTGGTTAAGTCTTGGCGCGGTGCACAGGGACTCGCTGAAGACGTGCGTCACTATGGCCAGTGGATGCGCGACGAGGCGCAGAAGCGTATCGGTGATCTGTATCCGCCAGTATCAATAACAGCGGAAACGGCACGGCTGAGACCTGATCTAAAGCCGCTCGTTGGCAACGAACTTCCCGTCATCGCCTGGATTTGGGCGCGCACCGTGAAGAGCCCGAATCCAGCTTTCGCCAATGTTGACGTGCCACTTGTATCAAATTTCCTGCTGTCAACCAAGGCCGGGAAGGAGGCGTGCGTGGAGGTCGTGATTGACCGAGGTGATTACTCGTTTAAGGTGCGGGCTGGTAAACCGATGGATATGCGGATTGTGAAGACCGGTACCAAGCTTGCTCGAGGTGCGAACTTCAGATGCGTCATGTCGGGATCGCCAATCACTCCAGACTACATAAGGGGTGAGGCAAGGGAAGGGCGCATGGGCGCGCGCCTAATGGCGGTTGTCGCTGAAGGGGAGCGCGGTAGGGTTTACATGTCGCCAAGCGCAGAAATGGAGGCATCCGCCCGCATCGCAAAGGCCGAGTGGAAGCCCGACCTGCCCATCTCGGGGAGCAGCCAATACTTGGGCGCTCGGGGATATGGGATGCAAGAATTCGGCGACCTTTTTACTAGTCGCCAGCTCGTAGCTTTGACCACACTTGCCGACTTGGTACGGAACGCTCGTGACCTCGTAAGACGTGACGCGATTGCAGCGGGATTAGTCGAGGATGACCTCCCGTTGGAAGAAGGCGGTGTAGGAGCAACCGGTTATGCTGACGCCGTTGCCGTGTACTTGGCCATGGCCGTCAGTAAGACCGCGGACTCAAACAACTCGCTTTGCCCGTGGGAACCGGTGGCGCAATGTTCGCGCCAGTTGTTTGGCCGCCAAGCCATCCCAATGCTCTGGGATTTTGCAGAAGCCAACCCTTTATACGACAGTTCAGGCGGCTTCGTAACGAATGTTGCCGTCAGTCTTCGCTCGTTTCAGAGTTTTCCGACCGAAGGTCCGCCAGGGAGCGCCTTTCAAGAAGATGCCTGTCGACAGACAGGTGCGAGTCCAAGCATTTTCTCTACGGACCCGCCGTACTATGATAACGTGCCGTACGCAGATTTGTCCGATTTCTTCTACATCTGGCTGCGTCGCGCGCTAAAGCCAGTGCTCTCCCGGTTATTTGAGACGGTCGCGACGCCAAAGACCGAGGAATTGGTAGCCTTTGCGTACCGACAGGGTGGCAAACCTCAAGCCGAGGCGTTCTTCATGGAAGGCATGACTAAAGCGATGCATCGGCTGGCGGAGCGATCACACCCGGCATTCCCAGTTACGATCTACTACGCGTTCCGGCAGGCGGAGGGCGAGAGTGAGGGCGATGTTGTCAGCACGGGCTGGGAGACTTTCTTGGAGGCCGTGATCCGCACCGGGTTCGCGATTGGCGGCACCTGGCCGATGCGAACGGAAATGACAGCGGCCCTAAAGGACACACGTAACGCTCTGGCTTCAAGTATTGTTCTCGTGTGCCGGCCGCGCGCCACGGACATCGGGGTTGCGACTAGGCGCGAGTTTATTTCTGCTCTTAAGCGTGAACTGCCGTTGGAGCTCCTTCACCTGCAGCAAGGTAACATTGCGCCGGTTGACTTGGCGCAGGCGGCGATTGGGCCAGGAATGGCAGTCTATACTCGCTACGCCAAAGTGCTCGATGCTGAGGGGACGCCACTGTCGGTACGCGAGGCGCTGGCCCTAATCAATCAGTCGCTCGACGAGATACTAGCAGAGCGGGAAGGCGATTTTGACGCGGATAGTCGCTGGGCTATCGCGTGGTTCGAGCAATACGGCTTTGCTGAAGGTGAATACGGCGTGGCCGAGACCCTCTCCAAAGCCAAGAACACAAGTGTCAGTGGTCTTGCTGAGGCTGGTATCCTCATCTCCAAAGCCGCCAAGGTGCGTTTGCTTCGACCCGCCGAGTTGCCCGCCGACTGGGATCCAGCGACGTCCCCCCGTCTCACCGCGTGGGAACTGCTGCACTACCTGATTCGAGTGCTTGAAGCGCAGGGCGAGGATGCGGCGGCGGAAATAGTGGCAAAGGTCGGAACAAAGGCGGAAATGACCCGAGAACTCGCATACCGGCTCTACGCAATCTGCGAACGGAAGAAGAGCGCGCGGGAAGCACTCTCGTACAATGGTCTCGTTCAGAGTTGGCCGGAGATCACGCGTCTCGCGCGTGCGCCTCGAGCAGCGCCGGCAATGCAGACGCAAATATTTGAACAGGTATAAACCCGATGGCGACTAGCAATCACGAACGAGTCGGCAAGGCGCTGGATCTGCTCAAACAAGGTCTGCGCCCATTCATCGAGCGGGAGCTGAGAGTTCGATATGGGGGCACTTGGGCTTCGGAAGTAAAGGCCATCATCACCGACACGCGTCTAGGTGGCACAGCGAACGAGCCAATGAACGACGTAGCTGCCCTGCTCGTTATCATGGATCGGGCCTGGGGTGAGGTCTTTCGCAACACCCTGGGCAAGGCGGAGCGCAGCCTTGTCAATGAACTGCTTGACGTGCGCAATCGTTGGGCGCACCAAAATCCATTCTCGAGCGATGATGCTGATCGGGCTCTCGACTCCGTCGCACGACTGCTAACTGCGCTTTCCGCACCACAAGCTGACGAAATCGGGAAAATGAAGATGGAGCTACGGCGACTCATCTTCGACGAACAGATGCGCAGTGAAAAACGCAGAAGCTCCGGCACCGCTATCGAGAGCCAGGTCGCTAGTAGCCTGAAGCCGTGGCGCGAAGTGGTGAATCCGCATAAGGATGTTGCCAGTGGGAAATACCAGCAGGCTGAGTTCGCCGCCGATCTATGGCAAGTGCATTTGGGCGAAGGCTCGGATGAGTATCGAAAACCTGCCGAATTTTTCCGCCGCACCTATCTGACCGAAAGTCTGACGCGCCTATTGAAGGGGGCAATACAGCGGCTTTCCGGAGAAGATGGCGATCCCGTAGTGCAGTTGCAAACCAACTTCGGTGGTGGCAAGACGCACTCGATGCTGGCGCTTTATCATCTTTTTTCGGGAACGCCTCCGGGCGATTTACTTGGCATAGATAGCGTGCTTAAAGATGCCGGCGCAACAAAGATACCCGCTGGCGTGAAACGTGTTGTTCTAGTCGGCAACAGAATCTCTCCCGGGAATCCGGTCACGAAGCCAGATGGCACTGTAGTTCGGACGCTATGGGGCGAACTCGCCTGGCAACTCGGCGGCAAAGAAGCCTTTCAGCGCGTCAAGCCCGACGACGAGAAGGCCACAAGTCCAGGAGACGTGCTGCGCGAGTTAATGAATAAGTATGGCCCGTGCCTGATTCTCATCGATGAGTGGGTCGCGTACGCGCGCCAACTTCATGATGACGCTGACCTGCCAGCGGGAAGCTTCGAGACGCATTTCACGTTTGCGCAAGCGCTCACGGAAGCTGCGAAGCTCGCGAAGCAGTGTTTGCTTGTGATCAGCCTGCCCGCGTCCGACACTGCGGCGTCCCCGCACGCGCAGGCCGATGACGAGGAAGTGGGCGGACTTCGTGGACGCACCGCCCTCGCAAGATTGCGCAACGTAATCGGTCGCGTGGAAGCGTCATGGGCACCAGCGAGTACTGAGGAAGGCTTCGAGATCGTACGGCGGCGTTTGTTTGAGACGCTTACTGAAAAAGCACAGTTTGTGGCACGGGACACCGTTGCCCGCGAGTTCTACGACCTCTACCGCACGCAGCAGCAAGAATTCCCGCCGGAGTGTCGCGACCTCGATTACGAGAAACGGATCAAGGCCGCCTATCCGATCCATCCGGAGATCTTCGACCGGCTCTACACCGATTGGTCCACACTCGCGAGATTCCAGCGAACGCGTGGCGTCTTGCGTCTCATGGCGGCCGTCATTCATAGCTTGTGGGAAAAGGGCGACCGCAATCCGCTAATTCTTCCTGCGACGATCCCGATAGATGATCCGCGCGTGAGAGACGAGCTGACGCGCTACCTCCCGGATACCTGGAAGCCAGTCATTGAGAAGGATGTTGACGGCCCCAATGCGCTGCCGCTGCGAATAGACGCCGAAGTGCCAAACTTGGGGAAGTTCGCGGCATGCCGGCGCGTGGCGCGCACGATCTACCTTGGCTCAGCGCCGACAGCGACCGTGGTCAATCGCGGCCTCGAGGAACGACGCATCAAGCTAGGATGCGTGATGCCCGGGGAGTCGCCATCAGTTTTCGTCGATGCGCTGCGGAGGCTGAGCGCCGCGGCGACGTACCTTTATCAGGACGGTCCGCGCTATTGGTATTCGACGCAGCCAACGGTAACGAAGCTCGCTGAAGATCTGGCCGAGCAGTACAGGCGCGATCCGGACAAAGTGGTCCAAGAGGTCGACAAGCGACTCCGTGAAGACCTCCGCTCGACAGGCGCGTTTCGAAGAATCCACCCATTGCCGCTGTCCAGCGCCGATGTCCCTGACGACACGAGTGCGAGGTTGGTCGTGCTCGGAGTTGATCATCCTTACGGCAAAGGATCGGGAAACAAGGCCCAAGCGGCTGCAGCTGCGATTCTCGCGACGCGTGGCAACGCACCGCGCTTGTTTCAGAACAGCTTGGTCTTCCTTGCTGTTGACGAGACGCGGCTGCAGGACCTCGATGAGGCGGTTCGGCGGTATCTTGCCTGGAAGTCCATCGTTGATGAAAAAGTGACGCTGAATCTCGATCCGCAACAGGCGAAGCAGGCGGAGAATCAGATGCATACAGCCGACGGCACAGTCAAGGGCAGAATTCCTGAGACATATCAATGGCTACTGGTGCCGACACAGACGTCGCCACAGTCAGCCATCGAGTGGCAATCGTACCGTCTCACCGGACAGGAGTCACTCGCCGTCCGCGCCAGCAATCGGCTTCGAAGCGAGGAGCTACTAGTTCCCGTGCTTGCTGGTACAAGGCTTCGGATGGAACTCGACCGCGTACCGCTTTGGCGGGGTGATCGCGTCGCAATCAAACAACTTGCGGAAGATTTTGCGCGGTACGCTTACCTGCCAAGACTTAGCGACTCGCAGGTACTTGCCGCCGCTGTCCAAGATGGCCTAGGACTGCTGCTTTGGAACCATGAGTCCTTCGCATACGCCGATAGCTTTGATGAAGTGGCCGGCCGCTATCGTGGGCTGCGCTGCGGTCAGCAGGTCGCGATCTCTGTCGACAACGACGGCCTTCTAGTCAAGCCAGAAGTCGCCGCCAAGCAGCAGGCTGTGGACGCTCAAAGCGTGGGTACAGGCATGAGCACCGCCACACTTGTGCCACCCGCGCCAGCAATGTCAGCTGAGGGCACCACTGGGTCGGCCGCAGCGTCGGTGGCGCAGCCGCGTTCGCCCAAGCGCTTCCACGGAGCCGTTAAGCTCGATCCCAAACGCGTCGGCCGCGACGCCAGTCGTATCGGCGATGAGGTCATCGCACATCTTGAAGGTTTGGTGGGTTCCGAGGTTGCCGTCACGCTTGAGATCGAGGCGAATATTCCCAATGGCGCGCCTGTCGATGTCGTTCGCACAGTCACTGAAAACAGCCGTACCTTGAAGTTCACGAGTCAAGGTTTTGAAGAAGAGTGATATACGTGATAACTAAAGGAGAGGAAGAATCACTCGTCTCTTTTTGGGATCGCCACACGATTCAGTCATAGCCAAAGCAGTCGAGGACACGCCGAGGAGGCGACGATGTCGATTCCAGGGGACTTCCCCGACCTCGCGTATCAGCAGCTCAAGGCTCTCGTCGATGTCCATGCCGAGAGGGTAAGGCCGATTGCAGGCGAGCCGACTCTTTACCGTCAATTCGCTCTGTCGCACAATGCGATCCTTTGGCGCTTTCGTAGCGCCGTAGATGCCGACGAGACGTACCGCTTAGCGTATCTGCTGCCCGATGTGAGCGGAGATACAGAGAAGCGCTACGCACAAGAGCGTGCGCTCTTCGAGTTTTTCGCGGCGCTCGTATCAACTGCTGAAGTGCTTTGCTATTGCTCGTACGCGATTGCGGGCATGGCAAACGACACGGCGTTTCCACTGGTGACCGAGAAGGACCGGCGCAGCGTCGATCCACAGCTAACCAAAGAGAAATTTGCGGCAACTTATCCAACCGAAGCTATCACGGCGACACTAGACGGAATGCTGAACACCTACGCGGATGCAAACAAAATGCGGAACGTTTTGAGCCATCGTGGTTCACCACCGCGCGCGACATATCTTGGTGGGCCAAAGGACGGCCACGTCGAATGGGGCCCATTCGAAATCGACATAACTCTGACCGAAGAACTTCGGAAATGGCTGTCGCAGCAAACGCACTCCGTAGTGGAAGCGCTCTGCAGATTCTCAACGGATCATCTTCGAAAGAGTCGCCTGTAGCAGCTTCGGCGGCGCTGCGACTGCCTGGTTTCGAATGGTGGCGTCATCACGAAACCTGGCTCCGCAAGACGAAGGTTTACCTACTAGACGGCCGTGCGGCGCAAACCTCACAGGGCGTTACAGGGGCACGTGAATCTAGGTTTAGGACGAGTTACGAGAACTCACGGCGAAAATCCGCAGTCATCTTCGGTCCCGTCCCAGGGACCATTACGTCAGAAGTTTGGGGGCGATTGGGCTGCCTCGAAGTCGTCGTGCTGACGCCGTAAACTCTGTGAGGCCATCTGCGTCGATGTCCGCGTGAACGGTCGCAAAATCAAACTGCCCATCCTTGTACGCTTTCTGCTTGTACGGTTCGATGGCGGTACCAAGTTCGGGCACTACCTCGACGTATCGGTCGCCATATTTTCCGAACGCAAAGAGGTTGACGCTTCGCGCGCCGGCGGCGAAGTAAAGGTTTCGTGCCGCTTCGAGACTGTAGCCTTCGGTACAGAAGTCGTCAATCACGAAGATGCGTTTGCCCTCAACTCTTGTTCCTTCAGCCAGGTAAACGCTGCTTATCTGATTTTGGAACCTCACCTTACTGCGATCCGCGGCACTTTGCCGGGCCACATGACTTTGAAGCGCCTCCCGCCAACGCGTAAGGCCGTATAGCTCCTTTACCGCAGCCTTGCTACGAAACAACCTAAAGCCTTCAATCGCGGCTTGAATGAGCGGCGGCGGCTGCGATGCCGGGGAGTGACCAGGATATATCTGCCACAGCACTTCCTTGCGGTCGATGCTCAGGAAGCCCTCAAGATACAAACTTGCGATCATGTGCATCATCAAAAAGGCACTGAGCGACGCACCCGCCACGTTGGCGTCGTTTCTGTCTTTTAGCGTTTGTAAGACGGCGCTGCGTAGTGCAGGACTGCCCGCACCATTTGCGTCGATGAGCGTTCGAAGGATAACGTCACGGCCAGCAGAGTCGCGTTCAGTGTACTTCGCGTACCAAAGAGCGTCCTTCATAAAGAAAACGTCTAGGTAATCCAAGAACTCCTGCGGCGTTTCGACATGTATTCCATACTTGCCGTCACCCATGCCCCAAGCCGCATGGAAACCCATGGCGCGCCCGTTCATCGCTTCGATAAAGCCGAAGTCGTCGTCGCCGATGACAAGAATCTGATGAGGTTGTAGGCCATGCGTATTGCAAAAGTGGGCTACAAGAGTGCCGCCTGGCTTGTTCTTACACTCCGGATGCCCAGAGCAGTGAATCGTGTCGACTCGCAATCCGGACTTTTCCAAACGGATAGTCGAGTCGATGACGGGTTGGTTAGTCATCGCGCCGACGAAGAGGCCGCGTTCTTTTAGCGCCGTAACAAAGTCACGAACGCTCGCGCGGGGCGTGGAGGATCCGTCAACCAGGAGAGGGCCGTCGAGGTCAATCAGTATTCCACGAATACCCAAGTCGCCACCGTGTGCTACTCGTCTCCGCCTTTGATCCGCTCTAACATTTTGGCGATCTCGAAGTCGGATAGACCTTCGCTCTTGATGACTGAGCGCGCAAATCT
This sequence comes from Candidatus Erabacter solicola, assembly GCA_003136895.1. Classification (GTDB taxonomy): domain Bacteria; phylum Vulcanimicrobiota; class Vulcanimicrobiia; order Vulcanimicrobiales; family Vulcanimicrobiaceae; genus Erabacter; species Erabacter solicola. The sequence continues at coordinate 15,338 of PLDY01000075.1, forward strand.
TACGACTCGGGTGATTTGCACCTTTCGACGAGTTAGGGCGCTGTCACGCGCAAAGTTGAGGTAATTATAGTTTCGTGCAACTGCTTCGAGAAATGGATCGTCGTTTTCCGGAACCTCCACGACCTGAGAACCGGTCTCGCGTAGGTACGCGTGGAGTTCTGTGTCATCCGTTCCCGCCAACTTTACGCCGAGCACCGTGCGCCCATACTGCCGAGCGAAGCGGATCGTATGCATCGTTCCGCTGGCCAACCTTGCTTCAACCGGTATCGTAACGTTGGACAGTGCGGCTTGAATACGGTTGCGCTGCACGAAGCGTCGGCGCGAATACTGCTCTTTCGGAAAGAACTCGGTAATGATAGCGCCGCCGTTTTGCACGATAGGCCCACGCAGGAAAGTCGTCGTTGCGGGAAAGTCATTGAAGATTCCGGTGCCGAGTACGGCAATGGTTTGGCCACGGTTGTCCACTGTCTCCCGATGCGCGACGGCATCGATGCCTTCCGCGAGGCCAGAGACTATCGCGAAACCTTGCTTTACTAAGGTGCTCGTAACGCGCAATGCGAGTCTACTTCCAAGTTCCGTTGGCTGACGTGTTCCGACAACAGTTATGAGCCGCTCCGAGGACAAAAGGTCAATGTCGCCGCGCACGAAGAGCCAACGCGGATGGTCTGGAAGTACCCGCAAGCGCTCGGGGTAACGCTTGTCACTGTCAAGTAGAAGCTCGACGCCGTTTAGTTCGAATCGACGCTTTTCTTCGAAGGCCTGCGTCAGCGCATAATCGCGATGCTGCAAAAAGGTATCAGCGAAAGTGTGCGGCGACGGCACTTCGGCGTCCCCGGCGATCCATTGAACTTCGTCGCGATTCCCGGTAAAGAGAGAATCAAAGTTCTTCGCATCGTACAAGCGAACAGCAGTGCTATGGCCAACGCCGGGAACCTCGCCAAGCGCAATGACCGCAATATCGCGCGGAACGCGGGACACATCTAGTCCAATCCCGTCCTGCTCGACAGCAATATCATGTGCCATGTTAAATAGCGAAAGATCGTCGCTCATGTGTGCACACCGTCCTTGAAACACGAATACGGGGGCGGCACCGACGGGCCTGCGAGCAAACCGCACAATCATTAGTTACTAGCAGAATCCACAAGGTCTATACACGTAATCCACACTATCCCATGGGCCACGTTCGTGTGAAAAGGGTCTGTTCTCTGTGGCGTTGCGACAATTGTCTAACGCGCCTCGACTGCCTTGAAGAGCCAGTTTCTCTGCAACTTCACTAGCTTCACGTCATTGGACACCTTTAGCGATGATTTCGCTTATCGGGTGTCTAGCCCCGGCGGGGGTCACTTCACAGGCACCTAAGAGCGCCTGAGAGACGATCGGGGGAAATAATAAATGCTAATCGCGTCTTCACGGCTTGACGTTCGCTGACGCGTGCGAGATAATTGGCGTGTAAGAGTACACGCGATTTTCGCCCGCATAATAATGCCGGTGAAAAGCCTCTGAAGCGAGACCGCTGCGGGGGCTTTTTCTTTTGCTGCCACGTCATGTGTCTCGTCCTGAATGCTGATGAAATCCTCACCTTCGAGTCCCAACCTGTACACGCTGCCGAGGCGCGAGCGCGATCCGATGGGCGTTATCTTCCCGTCGATCGGTATCGTCATTTGGCTTGGTGCCGCGTCGTGCTGGCTCGCAACTCAAGAGGTCGCGCGGGCATTCGGTTTTCAGGCATCGCTCGGCCGGCCGCTCGTGGGGCACGTGTATTCGCCATTCGACGTGATCGCGTGGGCCATCAAATTCGATCATCCAGCACCCTTCGGGTTCGAAGCGCACCGCGTGTTCCTTCACGCGTACGCGATCATGGCGGGCGGTGACATCCTCGGTGTAGCCATTGGGGCCTTGATGGCGGCACGACGAATCGGCAGGTTACAACGCCACAGCGACCTCTACGGTTCCGCACACTGGGCCTCGTCTCAAGAAGTGATCGCAACCGGGCTTGTCGGCCGCGATCGCGGCGTCTACGCCGGGGCATGGCGCGATCCGCGATCCCGACGGACGAAATATCTGCGCGATGCGAGCTCGACGCACTGCCTCGCGTTCATGCCGACGGGGTCCGGCAAGACCGTCGGTCTCGTGATTCCGACGCTGCTTTCGTGGGCGCGGTCCGCCGTCGTTCACGATCTCAAAGGTGAGATCTGGGCGAAGACTGCAGGCTGGCGCGCCGCGAGCATCGAGTGCGGCGGTTTGGGCCAGCGCGTCTACAAGTTCGAGCCGACGGCGATCGACGGCTCGAGCGTGCGGCTCAACCCGTTCGACCGAATCCGCATCGGGACGGATTACGAAGTTCAGGACGTCCAAAATATCGTCGAGCTGATCGCCGACGAGGGCGAGGGGCCGGTGCGCGGTGACAACCGCTTCTGGGTCGAGATGGCGAAACGGTTGCTTCTCGGTCTCATTCTCCACGTCAAGCACGACGCCGATCCGCACAACGACTCGCTCCCCGGCGTCGCCGCGACCCTGGCCGACCCGCGCCTCAAAGACTTCGACGACCTCTTCGAACACCTGAGGAGCTATCCTCATGACGTAACGCATTCGCGCCGGTGGCTGGATGCGGACGGCCGGCCGACCGCGACCCATCCACTCGTCGCGCAGATCGCAACGCAGATGCTCGCGATGGAGCCGCGCGTCAAAGCGAACATCGTCGCCGAGGCGCAGAGCTTCCTGACCCTCTACAGCGATCCGGTTATCGGGTCGAATATTAGTTGCAGCGATTTCGATCTGGGCGACTTGCGGAACGGATGTGTGAGCCTTTACCTTGTCGTGCAACCTGCGCACAAGAAGCGCCTAAAGCCGCTAACGCGGCTCGTGTTGACCCAGATTCTGCGCGCGCTCATGGACCGGCGAGATCATGTGACCGAGCCCTGCGTGCTCGTCATGCTCGAAGAGGTCGCCGAACTCGGAGCGCTTGACATCGTTGCGACCGCGCTAGCGCTCGGCCGCGGCTACGGCCTCAAACTGTACCTGATCGCACAGGACCTAAGCCAGCTCGAAACCGCTTGGGGGAATAGGAGCAAGACGCTCGTCGCTAACTGTGCGATCCGAATCGCGTCGGCGCCGAACGACGTCGCGACGGCGGAGCTGCTTTCAAAAATGTGCGGGACGATGACGGTTCGTCACACGGTCCGCAACTACTCGGGCAGCCGCCTGAGCGCGCTGCTCCCACATACGATGANNGACCCGACGTTCCTCAAGCGCGCATCCGTTGCGCCGCCACTGCCGGTACACGCATTACGCGCCGATGCAACGGAGATCTCCACCTGTGCCTAGTCAGCTCTCGCTCTACGACCAGCTGCACGTACGCCTCGACGAGAAGCTGCGCCGCGAACTCGGCGCCGCCGTGCTCGATGCACTGGCCGATCCGCGAGTCATCGAAGTGATGCTCAATCCAGACGGACGCTTGTGGATCGACGAACTCGGAGTAGGCATGCGTGATACCGGCAGCCGTATCTCGCCGGCCCAAGCCGAGAATCTGCTCGGCACCGTTGCCGCGAGGCTGGGTTGTGTGATCACGCCCGACCGGCCGATTCTGGAAGGCGAGCTTCCACTCGACGGGAGCCGCTTTTGCGGGCTGCTCCCTCCCGTCGTCCTCGGACCGGCTTTTTGCATTCGCAGAGCGGCGGCGTCGGTGTACTCACTCGACGATTACGTTCGCGACGAAATCCTTGATGTCGGTGCGCCAGCTTCACTCGCGCACATCAACGGCCCGCCAGGACGAGGACACGTCGCAGCACTGCGGCACGCGATCAGCACGCGAAAGAATATCCTTGTCGTCGGAGGCACGCAAAGCGGGAAGACGACGCTGGCCAACGGACTGCTCCACGAGCTGAGACTCTCGGTCGGTTCGAGCCAGCGCGTCCTGACCATTGAAGAAACGCGTGAGCTGCGCTGCACCGTTGAGAACCACGTTGCGCTGCGCACGACCGAGACGGTCGACATGACGCGGCTCGTCCGCACGGCGCTGCGCTTGCGACCCGATCGCATCATCGTCGGCGAAGTGCGTGGCGCCGAGGCGCTTGCCATGCTCAAAGCCTGGAATACTGGTCACCCGGGTGGCATCGCGACGGTCCATGCCAACGACGCCCACGCCGGGCTGATTCGGCTCGAGCAGCTGGTTCAAGAAGCAAACGTGCCGCCGCAGCCGGCGCTCATCGCGGAGGCCGTTGACCTCGTCGTCGTCATCGTGCGCACGCTGACCGGCCGAAGGGTCACCGAGGTTGCGCGCGTTCACGGCGCTTCATCGTCAGGCTACACCCTTGAATACATCGAGCCTGCGACCGCCGGCGGCTCGGCCCAGTTCCACGGCGGCTTAGTAGCCGCATGACCAACAACCGACAACGAGGGATCAGCTATGACTCGCATGCTCGCCGCGGCTAAGACTGCGGCGTTTTTCTTTCCGCTGCTCGCGATCGCCATGCTTCAACCAGTCATGGCGAGCACCGGCGGCGGACTACCGTGGGATACGCCTCTGCAAACGCTGCAAAACGACCTGACAGGACCGGTTGCCACGACGGTATCGGTGCTAGCGCTGTTCGCCGCCGGCGCGGCGCTCGTCTTCGGTGAGGAGCTCGGGTTGTTTGTGCGCCGCGCGCTCTTGCTCGTGGTCGCAATTGCGTTCCTCGTGCTCGGCACCAACTTCCTTACGGCGCTCGGCCTGACGGGAGCGGTGCTATGAACGATCGACCGCGCACGATTCCGGTTCACGCCTCGCTCATGCGGCCGATTCTGCTGATGGGCGCGGAGCGCGAGCTCGTGCTGATCTCAGCGATCATCGCCGCCGTGCTCGTGCTCAGTCTTGAGCGGCTTCTTTTCACCGTGGTTGGTATGGTCTTCTGGAGTCTGAGCCTGGCGGCGCTTCAGCGCGCAGCGAAGGCCGACCCGCAGTTCAGCCGCGTCTATCTGCGGCACGCACGCTATCGCGCGTATTATGCGGCGCAGTCACGCGTCAGCGCGCGCATGCCTTCGATTCGAGAGGGCCTACCGTGCTAGCTCTACGTGAGTTTCGTTCGAATGCAAAAGGGCTGCCGGATCTCCTCAACTACGCCGCAGTCGTCGACGACGGCGTCGTCCTCAACAAAGACGGCAGTTTTTCGGCGGCATGGGCGTACCGCGGGGAGGACCTCGACTCGGCGAGTGCCGCGGAATTGGCAGCGCTCTCCACGCGTGTCAACGCCGCGTTTGCACGGCGCGGCAGCGGCTGGATGCTGCATGTTGATGCCCTGCGTGCCGAGGCGCGCGGCTATCCGGATGTGGGTGCGTTTCCCGATCGGACGACGTCGCTGATCGACCGCGAGCGGCGCGCAGCCTACGAGGCCGAAGGCGCTCACTACGAAAGCCGCTACGTCCTGACCGTGACGTACCTTCCTCCGATCGACGCCGAGCACGCAATTACGACGTTCTTCCTCGACGGCGAGCAGCCGCGGCACGCAACGCATACAGCGTCTCGGACGCTCGACACTTTCGCCGGCGTCCTTGTGGAAATCGAGGATAACCTCTCAGCGGCGCTGAGGCTGGTTCGCCTGCGCGGGCGCCGCGTCGAGGATCGCTTCGGGAGAGTCCACGTTCAGGACGACCTCCTTCGTCACTTGACGGTCTGCCTGACCGGCGACGACCACCCGGTCAATCTTCCGCNNGGTCCCGATGTATCTCGACGCCGTGCTCGGCGCACACGACTTCTGCGGAGGCTTGCGCCCACGCATCGGCCGGCGGCACATCCGGTCGATCGCCATCACGGGCTTTCCGGCCGAGAGCTATCCCGGAATCCTCGACTTCTTAAACCGCCTGCCGCTGCGCTACCGCTGGTCCACGCGGTTCATTTTGCTCGACACGCCGGCCGCGCAGCACCAGATCAACCGCTACCGCGCGCGCTGGTGGCAGAAGCGTAAGAGCTTGCGCAATCTAATTCGCGAGCACGCGGGCAACGCCGCGACGCACGTTGACGCGGATGCCGACGCGATGGCCACGGATGCCGTCGCTGCGCTCGCCGACGCGTCGAGCGGCGCGGTCAAGTTCGGCTACTACACCAGCGTGATCGTCTTGACGGACGAGAACGCCGAGCTCGTCGATGCCGCTGCGCGCAGCGTGCTCAAGGCGATCAATCACGCGGGCTTTACCGCGCGGCTCGAAGACGTGAACGCCGTCGAGGCATTTCTTGGGACGCTTCCCGGTCACGGCTATCCCAACGTCCGCCGGCCGCTGTTGCACACGCTCAATCTTGCCGACCTGCTGCCGCTCACGAGCATGTGGCCTGGGCTCGCGCAGAACCCGTGCCCGTTCTACCCCTCCGGCAGCCCGCCGCTTGCATACGCGGCGACCAGCGGCGCGACGCCGTTTCGCTTGAATCTGCACGTGGGCGACGTAGGCCACAGTCTCATTGTCGGCCCGACGGGAAGCGGCAAATCGACCCTCCTGGCGTTCTTGCTCGCGCAGCATTTCCGCTATCCCGGCGCGCAAGTCTTCGCATTCGACAAGGGCTACTCGCTGTATGTTCTTTGCGCCGCAAGCGGGGGTTCGTACTACGAGATCGGCGCCGACACTGGCCCAGCATTCACGCCGCTCGCGCAGATCGACGCGCCGGCGGAGCGTCTCTGGGCTCAGGAATGGATCGAGACGCTCGTCGCACTCCAAGGGGTTACGGTCACGCCGTTGCACCGTCGCGCACTCCACCGTGCGCTCGAGCTGCTTGCAGGCAGTCCGAGCCGCACTTTGACGGATTTCGTCAATACGGTTCAGGATCAGACGCTGCGCGACGCCCTGACCCCGTACACGCTTGCCGGTCCGCTCGGGCGGTTACTCGACGCCGAGCGCGATGGTTTGGACGACAACGCGTTCCAAGTATTCGAACTCGACCACGTCGC
>PLDY01000012.1 GCA_003136895.1 Candidatus Erabacter solicola
CGGCGACCGTGGGGCCGCCGCCGCAGCTCAGGTCCCCGCTGACCGCCCCCTGCCACGTGAGGGTGGTCGACGACCCGAATGAGGCGCGCTTCATGCAGCGCCTCACCGCCAGAGCGTCCAGCGGACCGGCCGCCGTCAGCCTCGCGAAGAGCCAGTGCGCGGTCGCAAGCGGAACCGTCCCGCGCTGGACGTCCCCACCCGCGATGTAGGCCGCCGTCCCGTCGGGGCGAACCGCGATGCGATAGCCCGCGATGTTGGTCGAGCCGCTGTTCTCGATCACGGCCGCGTCCGGCCACGCCGGAAAGAGGACCGGGGGCCGCCGTACCATCGTTTCGGCCGGGTTCGGCGCCGGCGAAGGATACGGCATCACCGGGGCCAGCGTCAGCCAGAAGAGCAGAAGTGCAAACATGTTCATGAAACGCGGTCGGCCGCCGGAATGTTAGCCGCCCATGCGTTTGGTGCGACGGCCCCGCTCGGTGAAGTAGGCGAGCACGGCGTCGCGATGATCGCCTTGCAACTCGAGGTTTCCGTTCTTCGCCGTTCCGCCGGTACCGCAGCGCCGCCGTAATTCCTTGCCGATCGCAGCGAGTTCGCGCGCTTCCAAACCGTAGACGAGCGTCACGCTGCCGCCGCGGCGTCCTTCGCACCCGACGCGCACGACGCCGTCATCCGGAACGCTCGGCTTCGAATCGCTCTTCGCTCGTTTGTCTTTCTTGGAATCGAAACGCGGAAGCGGCAGCGAACCGTCGGTCGAGTAGACCAGACGCCGATCGTCGCCGGGCATTAACCGGGATACGGCGCGGCGGTCGAAGCGAATCGCACGTACGCTTCCTCGTCGGCGATCAGCGCGGAGACGGCCGCCGCCAACGGCTCGTAACGCCACACGCCCGAAAGGATGACCCGGTCGCCGGCGGCGTTCTCTAAGACGAAGGTCGGACGCTGATCGATGCCGTGCGGCGCAAGCTTCGCGAAGCCGGCCGCGTTCTCGCGCAGGATCTGCTCGATCGCCGGATCGTTCATCTTCGCATCGAGCGCGCGCGGATCGAGGCCGCCGGCCGCGGCCGCAATCTCGATAGCAACCTCGCGCCGTCCGAGCGGTTTTCCGTCCATCAACCCGGCACGCGCCAGCGCTAGGCGCACGCGATCGTCGGTTACGCCGAGCGCCCGCGCCGCTTCGGCCGCGAGGTTGGCGGGCGCGGTGCTGCTGGCCGGATTCTCGACCCACGGTGTGAATTGCATGCCGCCGACGTGCGCGCTGCGGTCGTAATACCACGCCAACTGTTCGCGCGTGTACGTGGCCGGGCCGCCGTCGCGAACCCATGCGATCCGCCACTCGTACTCGAGCGCCGGACCGTGCGCCGCGCGCACCCGCGCCAAGTGGTCCTCGGCGATCAAACACCACGACGAGAGCACGTCGATGTAGTGCGTCACTTTCATCGCTTCAGAGCTTCCCGTAATAGCCCGTGATATCGAAGAAATAATCTCGTTCGACGTTCGTCGACGGGCAGGCGACGTGCAAGATATCGTACTCGCGGTTCGCATGGTTCTGGAGAGATTGCTTCTGCATTTTCCAGCGCTGATTCGGCGCGCACGGGTGGAGCGCCAAGTACAGCGTCTCCCACGTTACGCCGGATATTTCGTCCTTTGCGCCGTCGAGGATGGCGCTGTCGTAGCTGTTGCCGGCGGGCTCGGTGAGAGCGGGAAAAGCTCCGGGCGGCGGCGTCGCCTTATCATTGGGAGCGAGAAAGTAATCGATCGACTGAAGCCGGCCGGTCAGGAAGAACTTGTAGAGCACCGCGAGGTTCCGTTGTCCGGCGACCGGCTCGTAGAGCCAGACCCAATCGCCGTCGACGCGACGGTTCGCATTCGGATGCTTTGCCGCGACCTGGTCGGTCGTTAGCCCGAGGGTGATTCCCGAAGGATCCGGCGTCATCGCGACCGGCGCATCGGGCGTCTCGAAGAGCACCGCCCGAAAACTTCGTACGCGTCCGAATTGTTCGGTCACGACGAGAAACGCATGGGTGCCTTCGATTGCGTACCGCGCCTCACGGTACGCCGGCCCGGAGTCGGTGAAACCGGTGACGAGGAGCGGGTCGCCCAGCGCCGGCCGCAACTGCGCGGCCGGTTGGCCGATCGTCACGCCGAGCCATGTGAAGGGAAGCGGCGGATCGGCGGCCCGCGCCGGAAGCGAGACGGCGATCATGCTGAAACTTGCAATGAACGCGATGGCGCGCGTGTTGTTCCTCATCGTACCTTCCGCAGCGGCTAGGACTTGAGTGCGGCGGGTCTCGCGGCGCGCGGATCGGCGGGCCGCGCTTGTTTCATCATGCCCGTCCCGGCCGGTCGCGCGTGCTTCAAGACGGTCTGGTCGGCGACACCGACAAACACGTTCGCGAGTAGCGCCAGCAGCGCGATGTCGTCAAAGATGCCGATGAACGGAATGTCGCCGAGCAAGTCGAGCGGCGAGACGATCAGGATCGCCGCGCCGATCGTCGCGGCCTTCAACCATCCCGGCACGCGCGAGTCGCGCATCAATGCGAAGGTGCGCGGCACGGCCTTGCGGGTTGCGACGATCATTTTGAGGATGTTCACGGAGCTATTGTAACGCGGCCGGGGAGAAAAAGTCGCACCCTCGGCAAAAAGAAGAAAGCCGGCGCCTGGGCGTCAGCTTTTTCTTGTAGGAGGGGTATCTCTAAGGTATCGGCGCCCCCGGACCGGACTTTAGACCCCAGACGTCGATTCCGGCCGGCGTGGTCACATAGGCCCGGGTCCCATCACCGCTGAGCAACAGTTGACCGCGCTCGCCGATCGGCCGGGGCCCGGTGCGGGCGAGCTGCCGCCCGGTCCGGACGTCCCAGATGGCCAGCGCGTACCGGTACCGGTCGCTCTCGCGCCACATGTCGGTCTGCACGAGACCGACGGCGAGGCCGCCGCCGAGCGCGACCGATCGAATGCTTTCGTTCTTGCCCAGCGGCTCGAGCGGGGCGGCGGCAAGCGCGTGCCGCGCGACCGTATCCCAGAGCGTGACCTTTGCGCCCACCGAGAGCACTCGGTGGCCATCGGCCGAGAGCGCCAGCAGGGCCATGTCGATGGGCTCTCCCGGGAAGGGCGCTTCCGGCGCAAGCGATCCGATCCGCCAGAACGTCAAGCGTGCCGGAGCGTTACCCGACGCCGTGCAATCGCCGAACGCGAGCAGCAATGCGGGCGCCGGATTGAACGAAGCGCGCGAGTTCGTGAAACCTCCGAGCTGACAAAAACCGGCGGATTTCATGTGAGGTTTCCAAACGGATGCGAGCGGCGAGGTCAGGCTCGCGCTCCATACGGTGTCGGGCGTATCGCTCATGGCGGGCGAGCGCGCCGCCAGCCGCAGTCCGTCGTCGGAGAACGTCAGCGTCTCCGGCGCGACGCCCGTCCACGTTCGCAGCGGCTGCACCGACGCGCGCCGCCAAACGCGCGCGACGCCACCCGCGACGCCGGTATGATCGACGAATCCTTCGGTGATATAGCCGCCGCCGGCGACGTACGCGCCATCGCGCGATAGTGCGAGTGTGGCGCGTGAGTACGAGTAACTGCCGAGCGTGAGCGGTAGAAAATGGCCGCGGAGCGTTGCGATCTTGCGATCCGTTGTCGGATCGAAGAGTTCGATTGCGTCGTCGCCGCGTCCGAACGCGAACGTGCGTCCGTCAACGCTCAACGCAGCGGTATCGATCTGGCCATAGGTTGCGACGTTGCTGCCGGACGCGAGATCCCACCGCTTCAATGTTCGATCGAGCGCTCCGCTCCACAGATGCTCGCCATCTGGTTCCGCAGCTATGTCTTCGACATCGTCGTCATGTGAGCGAAGGGAGGCGCGTACTACCCCGGTGCGCACGTCTATGCGCAGGATCGCCCGGCCGCAGCCCGCGTCGAGAATACGGTCGCCCTTTTCGAAGACGAGCGACTCGGTGTTGCCGCCGCAGACAAATCGCCATGCCGGTTTTTCGAACGGCGGGTTCCACGGTCGCAGTCGCCAGAGTTTGATCGTGCCGTCACCGCCCGAACTCGCCAACAGAGCGTCGTCCGAAGAGAACGCGAGCGCAGCGATGTGGCCAGGATGCGCCAAACTTCCAGCACGTTCGGCGGCGGTCAGCCTTCCGGCGTACGCCGTCTTGTCGGCGATTGCCGTTACCGTTCGTTCCGGCAGCGCGATCACGCGCAACCCGCCGCCGCTCGAACCGGCGGCGACGAGCGCACCGCCGTTCGCGACCGCGATCGCACTCACCGGCGTCGAGCCGAGTCTAACGCTCGCGTCCGCACTTGCAGCGCCGCTCGTGGCGGCGCGCGCCAGCAATTGCGAATTGGCCGCGGTGAAGAGGGTCTGCCCGTCGGGTGCGAACGAGCTAGCCTCGAGATAGGTTCCGCTAGGCAGCGACCAGCGTACCCTCCAATCTAGCGTCGACCACGCGATCGCTCCGTCGCCCGAACAGAGCAGTAACGCGCCATCCGGCGAGAACGCCAATGCGTACATATTCTTGGGATGCGCCAGCGTCGCAATCGCGTGCATATTCGCCGTGGCGTAAACGTGCGTCGCGCCATCTGCGCCGCTGGTCGCGAGCAAACGGCCGTCGCGACTCAGCGCAAACGGCGCCGTCCCGAAACTCGGTACAGCGATCGTGCGCGCGAACGCGATGATGGCGGACGGCTGCGCCTTCACTGCGACGGGTGCAAGCGAAAGCAACGCAACGCCGAATGCCGCGATGTTGCGTCGCGTGCGGGTCACAATTTTTGGGCGAGCAGTTCGCGCAGGCGTTGCTTCTCGACCTTGCCCATCGCGTTGCGCGGCAGCGCTTCCAGGACGTGGATCGTGCGCGGGATTTTGAAGCTCGCGAGCCGTTCGCCGAGCGCGAAGCGCAACGCCTCGGCATCGACGGGACGATCGATCTCGACAAACGCGACCGGAAGTTCGCCGCGCGCGGGATCCGGCAGGCCGACGACGGCGCTCGCGAGGATGCCGGGGAGGCGATTGAGTTCGTTCTCCACTTCCAGCGGGTAGACGTTGAAACCGCCCGTGATGATCAACTCCTTGAGACGTCCGACGATTCGGTAGACGTCGCGCTCGGCGTCGTAGAGCGCGAGATCGCCGCTCTTATACCAACGCATGCCGTCGCCGTCGGTGACAAACGCGGCGGCGGTAGCTTGCGCGTCGTTCCAATATCCGCGTGCGACGCTCGGGCCGTTGACGAGCAGTTCGCCGATCTCGCCGGGCGCCGCGTCGACGCGCACGCGCATCCCGGGCATCGGCACGCCGACGCTGCCCGGCACGCGTGGACCGCCGAAACGATTGCCGAGAGCAAAGCCGAATTCGGTCGCGCCGTAGCGTTCCAAGATTTGCAGGCCGAAGCGCGTTTCGAACGCCGTGAAGACGTCGGGTGCGAGCGCCGCGGACCCGGAGACGCACAAGCGTAACGCGGGCGGTGGTCCGTCGAGGACTTCGAGTAGCCGCACGTACATCGTCGGAACGCCGAAGAACATCGTCACGTCGTCGCGCCGTAAGGTCGCGAGCGCGCGAGCGGCATCGAATCGCTCGTCGCAGATGAAACGCGCGCCGGCCGTCAGGGTTCCGTTCAGCGCCGCGCTGAGTCCGTGGGTATGGAAGAGCGGCAATGCGGCGTAGAGCGTGTCGCGCGACGTCCAGCGCCACGCAACGACGACTTGGCTCGCAATCGCGGTGAGGTTTCCGTGAGTCAACACCGCGCCTTTGCTGCGTCCCGTCGTTCCGCTCGTATAGATGATGACTGCGTCGTCTTCGACGTTCGGCGCATGTGGCGGAAGCGTGCTGGACGAGTCGTCGTCGTTCGCCCACGCTTCCAACTCCTCGGCGAGCAACGTTTGGTGCGCAGGCAACGCCTCGATGTGCGGATGCGTCGACGCGCTCGTCACGACGATCGTGACGGCTGCATCGCCCAAGACATGTTCGAGTTCGGCGGCGCGGTACAAGACGTTGACGGGCACGACGATGGCACCCAGGCGCAGCGCGGCCAAGTAGGCATAGACGAAGCCGATACGGTTCTCGCAGTAGAGCGCGATCCGGTCGCCGCGACGCAGTCCGCGTTCGGCGAGCCGCTGCGCGACGCGCAACGACCCGGTGTGGAGCGCGGCATACGTGACGTCGTTGACGGCATACGCGTCGCCGCGCTCGGCGCGCGCTGCGTCAAAGAGATCGAGCAGCGTCATTCAACTGCCCTTCACGCCCGCATGCGGTGCGCCTCCCCGGGGGAGCAGCCGGCAGGTTTGCGGCGGCTTGTCCCGTCCGACTAGATTTCGCCGGGTCGACCTGGAAGTGCACCCATACGGGCGCCGTGCCAGAGCCTCAGGGTTCCCTCAGGACCGCTCGCTCGTTTTTGGGTAAGATGCAAGCACTCCCAGCCGAATCACAGTACTTCTCGGTTGGGCCGTCCGTTTTAGGAACACGATGAAACTTTTTGAGCGCGATCTCGTCAAGAACGGTCATGCTGCCGTCGCCCAGGACGGCCCGCCTCCGCCTACCGGTTTTTGGGGGCGCTTCCCACGCTGGTACTACATCGCCGCAGCCGTCGTGCTGGTGGCGATCGTCGCGCTGATCGTCTTCTTGGTCGGCCGAGCCGCTGCGCCCGCCTCGTATGTGACGGTTTCCGTCGTGCGGCAAACACTCGTCCAGACGGTTACGGCCTCGGGGACGGTCAACCCTCAGGACACGATCTCGGTCGGAACCCAGGCCTCGGGAACGATCAACGCGATCTTCGTCGATTTCAATTCGACCGTGAAGAAGGGTCAGGTTCTCGCGACCTTGGATCCGGCGCCGCTGCAGGCATCGCTCAATCAGGCTCGCGCCGACCTCGCGCAGGCTCAGGCGAACGCCCAGGCGACGGCCGCGACCGCGCAAGGCTCGACCTCGAACATCGCAGCCGCGGCGGCCAGCGCCGATGCCTCGATCGCACAAGTTGCGGTGACGCGCTCGAACCAAGCCGTGCTTCAGGCGGCCGTGCAAACTGCCGACGCCGAAGTTGCAAAAGACCAAAGCGCGTACTCGCTCGCGCAACTGACGATGTCGCGTGACCAGGGGCTTCTTGGGCAGGGTTACGTTACGCAGAGCCAGGTCGATACCGACCGCTCGAATCTTGCGGCGGCGCTCGCAACGCTGAGTTCGGCGCAAGTCGCGTCGCGCCAAGCGCGCATTCAGGCAGCGTCGGCGGCGACGCAAATTGCGGCCAGCATCGATCAGAGCCGGCAACAGGCGGCGCTGGGATCGCTCGCCGGTTCGCAGGCGATGGGAACGCAAGCTTCGCACGACGCGAGCCTCGCCGCGATCGCAATTCAGGCTGCGCTGGTCGATCAGGCCCAGCAGAATCTCGATCATGCGACGATCACGTCGCCGGTCGACGGCACCGTTATCGCGCGCCTCGTCTCGATCGGCCAAACGGTGGCATCCGGGTTCCAAACTCCGACACTGTTCACGATCGCGCGCGATCTTCGCAAGATGCAAGTCGACGTCGCGGTGGGTGAACCCGATATCGGTACGGTCCAGCCGAAACAGATCGTTGACTTTACCGTGCTCGCTTACCCGACGCGCACCTTTCACGGCGTCGTGCAGCAAGTTCGTCAGAGCCCGACCGTCGTTTCGAACGTCGTGACCTACGATACCGTCGTGCTCGTGCAGAATCCGGACGGCTCCTTGCGGCCCGGCATGACGGCCAACGCATCGGTTCACGTTGCGAAATCGGAAAACTCGCTGATCGTTCCCGTCGAGGCGCTGCAATGGCGGCCGAGCGGCGGCGCTCGGACGGGCCGGCGCGGACCGACGCCCGGAGGCCGGGATGGACCGGACCGATGTCGCGGTCGGCACGCCGAGGCTCGCCACCATGTTGGCGGCGGTGCGAGCGGCGGCGCCGCGCCGGCCGGCTCGGCCTGGGGTCAAACCAACGGTGCATCCTCGCGCTCGATTGTCGCCGGCGCGAACTCGGGTGTGTTCGTCCTCAAGAACGGTAAACTCGTACGCATTCCGGTTCGCATCTTGCTCGTTAGCGGCGCGACCGCGGCGGTCGAGACCGCCGATTTGCCGGACGGCACGCCGGCCCCGGTGGAACTCGCGGCCGGCGACAACGTCGTCACCGGACAAAACTCCGCAACCTCATCCTCGCAGCCCGCCGCGCGTTCGCCGCTGAGCGGCGCAGGACCGGGCGGCGGTACGCGTGGCGTGGGCGGCGGCGTCCGTTAATGTCCACCCGGCCGCCGGTCGTTCGCGTCGAGAAACTCACTAAGATCTACACGGTCGGCGAGCAGAAAGTGCTCGCGCTGGATCAGATAGACTTGACGCTCGAAGCGGGCGAGTTCGTGGCGGTCATGGGGCCGTCGGGCTCGGGCAAGTCAACGCTGATGCACTTGGTTGGGTTTCTCGATCGTCCGACGGCGGGCACGTATCTCTTCGAGGGAACGAACGTCAACGACTTTTCATCCGACGATTTGGCCGATCTGCGTTGTCAGCATCTCGGGTTCGTCTTCCAGAGCTACAACTTGCTGTCGCGAACCAATGCGATCGAAAACGTCGAGCTGCCGATGATCTATGCCGGCGTGCCCGAGGGCGAGCGAAAGAAACGTGCGCTCGAGGCGCTCGACGCCGTCGGACTGACGGCGGTGGCGGACCATCAGCCCAATCAGTTGTCGGGCGGCCAGCAACAGCGCGTCGCAATCGCGCGCGCGCTCGTCAACGATCCGAGTCTGATCCTCGCCGACGAGCCGACGGGAGCGCTCGATACCAAATCGTCCGATGACGTCATGCGCCTCTTTCGTGAATTGAACGAGCAGCGCGGCATCACGGTTTTTCTCGTGACCCACGAGCCCGATGTCGCGCGTAACGCCAAGCGCATCGTAACCTTCCGCGACGGTCACATCGTCTCCGACGAACCGGTTGGGCAAGCAGTGATTCGATGAACGTTCTGGCCATCTTTAAGGTTGCCGGCCGCGCGCTCTTCCGCAACAAAGTGCGCTCGCTGTTGACGATGCTCGGCATCATCATCGGCGTGGCCGCCGTCATCGTCACGGTCTCGATCGGCGTCGGGGCCCAGCAGTCGGTTTCGGCCCAAATCAACGGTCTCGGCAGCAATTTGCTGATCATTTTGCCGGGTTCGGTCACCCAAGGCGGCGCGCGCACCGGTAGCGGCGGAGCATCGACGCTGACGCCCGCCGACGGTCTGGCGCTCGCCAAGCTGCCGCACGTCGCCGCAGTCTCCCCGCAGGTCAACGCGCGCGCGCAGGTCATTGCGAACGGCAGCAATTGGGCGACCTCGATCAGCGGCGTCGCGCCGTCATATACGTTCATCCGTACGTGGCCTTTGTCCAGCGGTCTGTTTTTCAGCGACACCGACATCGCGGCCTCGGCCAAGGTGTGCGTGCTCGGGCAAACCGTCGTCGATAATCTGTGGCCCGACGGAAGTTCGCCGGTCGGCAAGACGCTCTTGATTCGCAACGTGCCCTTCACGATCATCGGCGTGCTGAAGGCGCGCGGTCAGAGTGCCACGGGCCAGGATCAGGACGATACGGTGCTGATTCCGTTCAGTTCGGCGCTGGAGCGCTTGACGGGCGGAACGACGATCGGCACGCTGCTCGTTTCGGCCGATGATACTTCGACGATCGCCTTAGTTCAAAGCGAAGTGACCCAGCTGCTCGAGCAGCGTCATCGCATCACCGCGAGCCAACCCGACGACTTTACCGTCCGTAACTTGCAAGACATCGCGAACGCCGCCTCCGCGACGGCTGCCGTGATGGAGTACTTGCTGGCCGGCGTCGCCGCCGTCTCGCTCGTCGTCGGCGGTATCGGGATCATGAACATCATGCTGGTCTCGGTTACGGAACGCACGCGTGAGATCGGCCTGCGCATCGCGGTCGGCGCGCGCAGCCTGACGATCCTCATGCAGTTCCTGATCGAAGCGGTACTGCTCTCGTCGGCCGGAGGAGCGATAGGTATCGCGCTCGGGGCGCTCGGCTCGATCGGGGTCGCGGTCTTCGGCGGCTGGCCGATGGTCATTCCGCCGGCCGCAGTATTCGTGGCCTTCGCCTTTTCCGCACTGACGGGAATCTTCTTCGGGTACTATCCCGCCTCGCAGGCGGCGAAGATGAATCCGATCGAGGCGCTGCGCTTCGAGTAACGCGCCCCGAACGGGTTCTAGTAGCGCGCGCGCTGCCGGCGCGCTGGAGCGTGGTGACGAATCGGCATTGCGGCGCTCTCGCTGCGCGGACCGAGATCCGGCACCTTGGTGCGATCCAGGCGCCGGCCGAGACCGCGCTCGATCAACGCGAAGGTTTTCTCTTCGTCCGCTGAGACGAACGTGATCGCGTCGCCGGTCGCTTGAGCGCGTGCGGTGCGGCCGATACGGTGCACGTAGTCCTCCGCCGCCGCTGGGACATCGAAGTTGACGACGTGTCCGAGATCGACGATATCGATGCCGCGCGCTGCGATATCGGTCGCGACGAGAATACGATGCTTTCCGCGCTTGAACTCTTGCAGCGCGCGCGTGCGCTGCGCTTGCGAACGGTCGCCGTGGATCCGCTCGACCGAGATGTTGTTCTTGCTCAAGACCGCAGCCAAACGATTCGCGCGCGACTTCGTGCGGGTGAACGCGATCGCGCTATAGATGCCGTTGTCTTTGAGCAATTCGAGCAGCAGGTCGGTCTTGCGCGTCTGGTCGACGGTGTATACGGTTTGCGTGATGCCGGCGGCCGGCGCCAGTTTCTCGGAGGCCAAGTTGATGCGCACCGGATCGCGCAGGATGTCGCGCGCCAGCGTGGCGACGGCGGGCGGGATCGTCGCCGAGAAAAACAGCGTTTGACGCGTGCCCGGAACGTATTTCATGATGCGTCGCACGGCGGGAAGAAAACCGATATCGAGCATGCGGTCGGCTTCGTCGAGCACGAGGAAGCCGACATCGCCGAGCTTCGCGGTGTTTTGGCCGAGGTGATCGATCAGGCGTCCGGGGGTCGCGACGATGATCTCGGTGCCGCGTTGAAACGCTTCGGCTTGCCGGCCGAAGCTGACGCCGCCGTAGACTGCGGCGACGCGCACTTTAGTGTGCGCGCCGAGCTTCGCGATGTGGTCGGCGACTTGAATGGCAAGTTCGCGGGTGGGAACGAGCACGAGCGCGCGAGTCTTGCCGCGCGGCAGGTTTGCGATCGCGGCGAGCAGCGGTAGACCGAAGGCGGCGGATTTGCCGCTGCCGGTCGCAGCGTTCGCGAGCACGTCGCGGCCCGCGAGGGCCGGCGGAATCGCCGCGAGTTGAACCGGGGTGGGTTCGGTGAACCCTAAATCGTGCACGGCACGGAGCAGCGCCGGCGGCAGCGCCAAGGAAGCGAAGGTCATGTTTTTCGTCGATCGTTTCGAAGTGTGCGCGGGTCGATCGGCTTCGAAAGATCGCGCGAGGGTGACAGGTCGCGCCTGGGGCGCTTCAACTGAACGGCCTAGTCTCTCACGTCCTGGGCCTCGGGGTCTACTCCTATTGTCGCCTCCAGGCGCTCCCACTCGGCTAGCGCGCCCGCACCTTCACGCCGATTGCGCTCCAAATCACGGTTGAGTTCCACGACGGCCTGCGGATCGTCGTACAGATCGGTCTGCGCGAACTGGGCCTCGAGCGTGGCGCGCTCGACGTCCAAATCTGCGACGCGCCTCTCGGCATCCGCAAGCGCCCGCTTGCGACGGCCGGCATCGAGTTTCGCTTCGTGCGTCGCCCGCCGCTCGAGGCTACCGGGTTTCGTTGGCTGATCCGGGCGAAGCGCTTCAGGGTTCCCGTGAAGTTCGTGCTGCAAACGTTCGTACTTTTCGTAGTCGCCGTGGAAGACAATCGCTGCGCCGTCGCGGATCGCAACGACCCGTTCGCCGAGCCGCTTGAGTAAGTAACGATCGTGGGAGATGACGAAGAGCGCACCGTCGTAAGCGGCAAGTACGTCCTCGAGCGCTTCGCGGCTCGCGATATCCAGATCGTTGGTCGGCTCATCGAGAAAGAGACAGTCGGCACGCTGCGCCATCAGGCGCGCCAGCATGATGCGCCGGCGCTCGCCTCCCGAAAATGCTTCGACGAGTTTGTCGCCGGAGTCACCTCCGAGATTGAGCCGTCCGAGCAACCCGCGCGCGTCGCGATCGGTAACACCCATCGCCATGACGGCCTCGCAAGCGGTGACGCCGGGCGGAAGGTCGTCGACCGAAGATTGCGCGTAGGCGGCCGTAGTGAGACCCGTTCCGTAGCGCACGCTGCCGGCGTCGGGCACGAGATCGCCGCTGAGAATACGAAGGAAGGTCGATTTCCCCGATCCGTTCGGACCGACGATGACCACTCGGTCACCGCGCGCAAAGTGTGCGCTGACGTTCGTGAAGAGCGGCTGGCCGTACGCCTTCGAAACTCCGTTCACCTCGACGGCGCTACCGCGTGTCGCGCGCCGCGCCGCGCTGAGCGAGACGCCGATGCTGCGACGCTCGCTCTCGGGAGCGGCCGGCGCGTCGAGTTTCGCGAGCGCCTTCTCGCGGCTGCGGACGTGACTATAATTGTGCGAGCCGTGGGTGCGCAGTTCGTCGATCACGGCCTGTTGACGCTTGCGCTCCGTCAGCGCCAGTTCGTAATCGCGACGTTGCTGTTTCCGACGCCGTTCGCGCTCCTCCAGATAGCTCGAGTAGGCGCGGCCCGGCGTGACCTCGTAGAGCGAGAGCGTGCCGCTATCGAGTTCCCAGATTTGTGTTGCGACCGTCTCTAGAAAGTACCGATCGTGCGAAACGATCAGGCACGCGCGCGGATCGCGCGTGATGTAGGTTTCGAGCCAGCGCACCGTGTCCAGATCGAGGTGATTGGTCGGCTCGTCGAGCACGAGCCAGTCCGGCTGTTCGAGCAGCGTGCGCGCGAGCAGCGCCCGCGTGCGTTGGCCGCCGGAGAACTCGCGCAACGGACGGCTTAACTCGCTTTCGGCGAAGTCGAAGTGGTTGAGGGTCGCGCGCATCTCCCATTCTTGTGCTACGCCGCGGGCGAGGGCTTCCGCGAACGTGGCCGCCAAAGTCTGCGCACCGTTTTCGGCAGCATCTTGGGCCAGGTAACCCAAGCGCTGCTCGCGTGCGCGCGCCAGCGTGCCACCGTCGGGAAGATCGACGCCCGCGATCAGACGAACGAGTGAGGACTTCCCCGCGCCGTTCGGTCCGACCAAACCGATCTTGTCGCCGGTTCGGAGGACGCCGGAAAGGTCCGAGAAGACGTCGTTCGCGCCATAATGGCGAGCGAGAGCACTGAAGCGCACGATCTCCATGACGGGCCGAGCGTTACTTGCTAGAGTCTTCCGTCGCCAGCCGGTTGATCATCGCTTTGACCTCCTCGACGTTCAATTCGGTCTTGAGCGCGATGGCGAGCAAGATCTGCTCCTGAAGCTCTTGGTGATAGAGCAGTCGCGAGATCGCATCGTGATCGTGTTCCGCGCGCAATTCGGCATGCGCCGATGACTGGCGCTGTCCCACGGCAAGGATGAAGATCAAGATCAACTGCAAGACGTTCGAACACGTCAGCAAAAACGCGAAGGGAAAGGGATCCATCTTGCTGACGATGCCGAGCGGAATCCAGATGGCTTGGAGCAGGATGGCCAAGAACAGCGCGAGCGGCGCGCCCGTCCAGTCGGCCACGCGTTTGCAGAAGCGTTCGACCGGCGAGAGTTGCTCGGCGTGCTCGTTGTTGACGTCGTGAACGAGGGGATGGTCCCCGACCGACGCGGGCTGCGTTGTACTGTTCATCGTCATAGGCTCAGTATAGCAGGCAAGCGGTGCAGGCGTGTGGAGCGAAAGGAGTCGGCGTGTTTGGCCGGTCGAGTCTGCGAAAGTAAACGACGATGGATTTCCAGGATTCGCGCAACGGTCATCTGCGCGCCAGCGTCGTTCATCGCAAACGTCATCGCGTCAACATTGTCCAGAGCCTCAAGGGCGGTGACGTCTCGCACTTCGCGGCCTTGCGCGCGGTCGGCCTCGGCTCGTAAACGGCCGTAACCGGGCCGCTCCGCTGCCGCCTGTTGACATCCCCTCTCCAGCGATGTATATTCAGAATAGTCTACAAAGCAGACTATTCTGAAAAACGAGTGTTTTATGGATGCCTCTGAAGCCCAAGACCATATCGAGATGGTCGACCGGATCCTGACCCGCGCCGAAGGGCCACTCTGCCTGAGCGCGTTTCCGTTCATTATTTGGGGGCTGGCGGGCGCGGTCATGAACGTCGTCGTGCAACTGGTCATCGTCCAGCATTACACGGTGTGGCTCTACGCGGTCGCGGCCGGCACGCTCTTCCTCGCCGTCGGTCTCTCGATCGTGTGGGGGCAGCGCTTGCGCGGCGCGGAGCGGCGCACGCTCGTCGATCGCCAAGTTTTTTACGCCTTCAACATGGCGTGGGTCATCGCGTTCATCGCTCAGATCGGCGCGGGAAATATTTTCGCGCAATGGGCGCAAGCGGGGCTCTGGCTGCTCATGTACGGCGCGGCGATGATCTTCGTTGCGATTCTCGTGCGCAGTTTGCCGGTCTTTATCGGCGGCTCTATCTTACTCGCCGCGCTCGTCGTTGCGAATTTCTCCTTGCCGTTCGCCGGTTACGTCTTGGCGGCGGGCGACGTGATCGGCATGACCGGCACGGGCATCGTACTTTACGCGACCCGTCGCTGATTCATGGACGAACTCTTGCTCTCGAAGATCCGCCTCGGCGCGATCGCCGAGTTGCTCAACGCCGATTGGGTGACGTTCGGCGCGCTGCAAAAAGCGATCGGCACGACCAACGGCAACCTCGGGGCGCACCTAGCGAAGCTCGTCGAAGCCGGTTATATCTCAGAAGAAAAGACCTTCGTCGAGCGCCGGCCGCAGACGCGCTACCGCTTAACTGAAATCGGCCGTGGCGCCTTCATCAAACATGTTACCGAAATGCAAGCTCTCCTCAAGCGCGCGCAGTAGCGCGCGAACACCGGCCGTTTAAGGACTCCACCATGCGCATCTCAATCGCGGGCCCGCTCGCCGCGCTCGTCTTCGCTCTCCTCGTTTCGCCCGCGGCGGCGAACGCGGCAGCATCGCTCTCCGTCGAGCCGGCTACGGTTCTGCTCGATCAAACGGTACGGGTCACGGCGAGCGGCCTCGCCCCCGCGCAACGCGTCGAAATCGTGGCGGAGACGCCGGATTCAAAGGGACGCGTCTGGAGATCCTCGGCCGTTTGCATTTCCGATAAGGCCGGAAACCTCGATCTCGCAGGCTGCGATTCGCAGGGCGGAACGTATCGCGGCGTCGATGCGATGGGACTGTTCTGGTCGATGCGGCCGCCGGCGGACGATGCGGTCGCGACGTTTTCGAACGATACGGATTCGCTCGGCTACACGTTCTCGCTACGTGCCGAGGGCGCGACGCTTGCGAGCGCGTCGTTGCAGCGCATCTCGCGCGGTGCTGGCGTGCGAGCGGTCACGGTGCCGAACACGCTCGTCGGCTCGGCCTATGCGCCGGCTTCGGCTGGCAAGCATGCGGCGCTGCTGCTGGTCGGCGGTTCCGAGGGCGGACATTCGTTCGATCGCTATGCGGCGGTGCTCGCATCGCACGGATACGTTACCGTAAGCCTCGCCTACTTCGGCGCGCCGACGCTGCCCAAGGAACTGATGAGCGTTCCGATCGAGCCGATCGCCGCAGCTCTGGATTGGCTCGCGCAGCGTTCCGACGTCGATCCGAATCGTATCGGCATGCTCGGCATGTCGAAGGGCGGCGAACTTGCGCTCGTCTGCGCTTCGATGTTTCCACAGATCCACGCGGTGGTTGCGATCGTGCCGAGCTCGGTCGTCTGGAACGGCATCAGCGCAACGAACTTCACGCCCACGTCGTCGTGGACGTTCGGTGGCCGTCCGTTGCCGTTCGTCCCCTGGGATCCTCAAGCCGGTATGAACGTGGGTGCGCAGTTCGCGACGCAACAGCCCGTCGCGCTCGAGCCGCTGTACTCGGCGTCGCTCGGTAACGCGCCGGCGGTCCGAGCGGCTGCGATCGCAGTCGAGAAGATCGACGGACCCGTTCTGCTGATCTCCGGCGATTCCGATCGCATGTGGCCTTCGACGCCGATGTCGGACGCGATCGTTGCGCGCCTTCAGCAAACGCATCACCCGTACAAGGACGTTCACGTGCACTTTGCCGGCGCCGGACACGCGCTGCTCTCATTCTACTCGCCGACCTACGGCTACGACATGCTGCGCTTTCCGGGCGGCGGATTCGAATTCGGCGGCACGGCCGAAGGCGACGGTAAGGCTGCCGAAGGAGCTCTGCCCGCGATCACCGCGTTTCTAAACGGCGCATTGCACTAGGCGCGCGCCGGGCCGGGCCTTTCGGTGGCAGGCTCGGCCTCCGCGCATCGTCAAAATAGGCGCATGACGAAGTCGGTTCGATTCGTGACGTTCCTTTCGCATGACGGGTCGGAGCACGCCGGGGTGCTCGAGGGCGATTCGGTGCGCCCGTTCGCGAGCGGGCTCGGAATGATGGGCTACGTTGCGCTCGATCCGTCCGCGCGCGACGCGGCGCCGGCATCGCTCGGGCCGGCGGTGCCACTGCATCGAGTGACCCTGCGCGCCCCGATTCGTCCGGCGAAGAACGTCTTTTGCGTCGGCCGCAACTACATCGCGCACGCCGAAGAGGGCGCGCGTGCGCGTGGCGAGACGCTCGAGCTGCCGCCGGTTCCGACGTTCTTCACCAAGGCGCCGACGGCGATCGTCGATCCGGATCGCCCGCTCGTTCTCTCGGGCGCGCTCTCACCCATGTACGATTGGGAGGCCGAACTGGCGGTTGTTATCGGCCGGCGTTGTCGCGATGTCGCGGAGGGCGAGGCGCTCGATGTCATCTTCGGCTATACGTGCCTCGACGACGTTACGGCGCGCGACTTGCAACGTAAGCACGGACAATGGTTCAAAGGCAAGTCGCTCGACGGCACCTGTCCGCTCGGGCCATGGATCGTTCCGGCCGAAGCGATCGGCGATCCGCAGATGCTCGATATCAAGTTGCGTGTAAACGGCGAGGTCAAACAGCACGCATCGACGGCGACGATGATCTTCTCCGTTAAGCGGATCGTCGCGGAACTCTCGGCCGGTTTGACGCTCGAACCGGGTGACGTGATCGCGACGGGTACGCCCGAAGGCGTCGGCTTCGCGCGCACGCCGCCCGAGTTTCTCAAGGATGGCGACGTCGTCGAAGTCGAGATCGAAAAGATCGGCGTCCTGCGTAACCCGGTGCGGATCACGACGTAGGCTCGTCCGGAACTCAGCTCCCGCGGTAGGTCGAGTAACTCCACGGCGAGATCAGCAGCGGCACGTGATAACGTCCACCGCCTTCGGCGGCGCGGAAACGTATCGGCACCTCATCGTAAAATGCAGCCGTCCCGTTTCGCTCGAAGTACGCTCCAAGCGAGAAGACCAATTCGTAGAGGCCCGCATCCAGGGCCGTGCCGAGCGGCGCATCGGTGCGGCCATCGACGTTCGTGACCGCCGTCGCGACCTTCGTACGTTGCGAGCCGTCGAGTGCGTAGAGCGTTACGATGACGCCGGCCGCCGGCTGGCCGCGCGCGGTGTCGAGGACGTGTGTCGAGATCGTCATGGCAGCTTCGCTCCGCCGGCGATCCACTCGCCGAGCAGCGTCCGCTCCGCCTGCGTCATGCCGGTCACGTTTCCGATCGGCATCGCTTGCGAGGCGACCGCTTGCGCGTTGATCCGTTGTGCGTTGCGTTGAATTTCCTGTGGACTGTCGAGCAAGACGCCGAGCGGCGCCGCCGTGATACCCGGTTGCGTCGGTGTAGCCGCGTGACAGACGGCGCAACGTTGCGCGACGATCGGCTGCACCTGCGCGAACGTGACCGTGGCTGCGGCGGCGGCAGTCCGCTCGTGCGGCGCGAGTGCGACGGCGACGCCGAGCAGGACCAGAATCGCGATCGCAGGCAACGCCGGTGCGATCCGGCCCTTGTGGCTGAGAATGAAGAAGTGACGCACGAGGACGGCCGCTGCGCTGATGAATGCCAGCACGAGCCAGCCGTTGGCGCCGTCGTAGGTCATCGGATAGTGGCCGCTGATCATGATGAAGAGCACCGGCAGCGTAAAGTAGGTGTTGTGCACCGAACGCATCTTACCGAGCCGCCCCGGAAGCGGATCGGGTGCGTTACCGGCGCGAATCGCGTCGACCATCTTGCGTTGGCCTGGGATGATCACGAAGAGGACGTTCGCGACCATAATCGTTCCGACGATCGCACCGACGTGCATGAACGCCGCGCGCGCGCCGAAGACGTGGAAGAGTCCCCACGCGGCCGCGACCAGCAGTGCATAGACCGTCGCGCCCAATACGACCGGACGTTCCCCGAGCAGCTTGCAGAGCGTGTCGTAGACGATCCAGCCGGCGACGAGCGAGGCGATGCTGATCCCGATCGCCGCCGCCGGCGAGAGATCGAGAACGCTCCTGTCGATCAGATACGTTCCGGCGCCCGCCCAGTAGACGATTCCCAGGAGCGCCATGCCCGAGAGCCACGTCGTGTAGGCTTCCCATTTGAACCAATGCAGATCGCGCGAGAGCGACTCGTTCTTGGGGCCCGTCAGAAACTTTTGGTTGTGGTAGAAGCCGCCGCCGTGAACCGCCCAGAGTTCGCCTGAGACGCCGTCTGCGGAATCATCCGCTTTCGCGGGCGGCTTGAGATGGTTATCGAGCCATACGAAGTAGAACGACGCGCCGATCCACGAGATGCCCGCGACGAAGTGCAGCCAGCGGGCCAGCAGGTTCAGCCAATCGAGAACGTAAGCTTGCACTCGCCAGCGCGCTTGTGCAACCGCCCCGGCAAGCCCTTTTTGGCAGAGAGCGAAAACACGCGATGGAGTTGAACGGCGAACAACGACGCCGGTTTGGGGAAGATGGGTTTTTGGTGGTCCCAGGCTTCAAGTCGCGCGACGAAGTGAAGGCCCTGCGCTTGCGCGCGGAAGCGATCGTCGATGAGTTCGACCCGCACACGATCTCGATCTTCAGCGCGCGCGACGAATCGGCCAAGAGCGATGATTATTTCTTGACTTCGGGCGACAAGGTGCGCTGTTTTTTCGAAGAGGAAGCCTTCGATGATGCCGGTGCGCTGCGGCAATCGAAGGCGCTTTCGATCAATAAGATCGGGCACGCGATGCACGATCTCGACCCGGTCTTCGAGCATTTCTCGCACGATAAGAGGCTGCACGATGTCGCGACGGCGGCCGGCCTTGCAGCGCCACTCGTCTATCAGTCGATGTACATCTTCAAGCAGCCGCGCATCGGCGGCGAAGTCCGCTGGCATCAGGATGCGACCTACTTCGAGACCGAACCGGTCAGCGTCACGACGTTCTGGTTCGCGCTCGAGCCGGCGGATATCAGCAACGGCTGTCTGTGGGTCGAACCCGGCGGCCACCGCTCGCCGTTGCGCGAACGTTTCATCGTGGACGAACGCGGCGGACGGATGGAGCTTCGCGACGACACGCCGTGGCCGACGCAGGCCTCGGCTCAACCGGTCGAAGTTGACGAAGGCACGCTGGTGCTCTTTCACGGACTGCTGCCGCACTACAGCGGGCCGAACCGTTCCGAAAAATCGCGCCACGCCTACACGCTGCACGCAGTCGATGCCGGCGCGCGCTACTTACCGGGCAATTGGCTGCAGCGCGGCGGCGCGTTGCCGCCGCGAGGCTTTATCTAGCTCGTGCAGCGCGCGAAGTTTCCGAGAATCAAACACGCGCATCCCTTCACCGCGATATTCGCCGGCGCGCTCGTTGCCGGAGCGGCGCTAGAGGCGTTCTTGCTGATCGCGAACCCGTTGCTGCAGCACACGTTCTCGCCGATCGAAGTCTTGCAGGGGGACGCCGCCAACGTCTTGGGCCGAGCGGCGTTTTCGCAAGGCGCCGCCTCGGCGCTGGCGGGGCTGCTCTTGCATTTTCTTGTGAGCATCGTTTGGGCGACGCTGTACGTGTTCGGGCTCGGAATGACGCGCGCCGCGGAATTGCATCCGGCCGTCGGCGGTACGATCTTCGGGGTGATCGTCTGGTTCGCGATGACCTTCATCGTCCTGCCGCTGGGCGCCGGGCCGCACTTGGAGGTCGATGCGCTCAGTATTTTGGTCGGAGTCTTCGCGCACGTCGTCTGCTTCGGCATCCCGCTCGGGCTCGTCGTCAGCCGGGTCGAATAATCTCGGGCTAAGCGCTCTCCCGGCCGGCCTCGCCGTGCAGTTGGCGGTCGATCGCCTCGGCGCACGCGGCATGGCCGCAGCCGCACTTCACGTTGTGCGCGTCGCGCGCATCGGGTGTGCCGCACGCGGGCGAGCAACTCGCCTCACCCGCGGGGATCTCACAGAGACAGGCGAGGTTCTCGCAGCGTATGGCGTCGGTACTCATACGTGCAGGGTTCCCGGAAAGCGGCGTTCGCAAACGCAGGCCACGCAGCAAGATCAGCGCGAGCGCGAGTAGCACGAGGCGCTCCCGGCGAGTTCGAGCGTCTTGCGATGGAGCGTTTACGCGCGGCGCTAGATGATATCGCGCAGGACGAAGCCGGCGCGGACGGCTCTCCCGTCTCGACGTAACTCCAGCCGTACCGCCGTACCCGGCGGCCGTTGCCAGGCGGCCGCGACCTGATCGCCGGTCAAGTGCGCGATCTCGACGCCGTCGAGCGTCCCGATCGCATCGCCGGCCGCTACGCCGGCTTCAGATGCGGGGCTCGTGGGAACCACGAGAAGCACCGTCTCGATGCCATCCTTGCGCTCCGAAAAGAGCCCGGCGTGGTTGAAGGCAAACGGCTCGCCGATTCGCGCGTTGGGGCGGAGATAGAGCTTCGCGTTCTGCACGTCCAGCGTGAGCCTGAATCGACGTAGAATCTCGCCACCGATGTTCCCTGCCAGGTTCGCGTTTGCGAAAGCTCCGCCACTCGAATCGGCGATCAGCACGGGCGGACGGTCGAGCCGCAGGTTCCCGAGTGTGAGCGATGTCGCGCGCGCGGCGCTGCCCGTCACGATGCCGCCGACGCCGTGCGCGACGATCACGTCGATCGTGCGCCCCAGCTCTTTCGACAGACCCGACGAGTTCGCAAAGAGTCGCGAAATTGTTACGCCGGCGCGGGATCCGGCGTCGATATCGAATTGGCCCCAGTCTCCGCCGACCGCGGCGCGCACGTTCGGATGACCGTCGATCAATGCGAGCGGCAACACGGTCGCGCTTGGATCCGCCCGGAAGCCGGCGGGCTCATCAAAGATCAGTCTCGACTTTTCGTAGTCGATCATCGTCACAAGCGTTTCAAAGAACTCGCGTCCGAGAAGGCCGCCGAAACGTAATCCCGGGAGCGGTTCGGCCGGCAGAAAAGCCAGCGGGAGAACCAAGAATGATCCGTTCCGGTATGTCAGGCCGCCGAAGCTCAGTTCCGGGACGCGCACGATCTGGGCGTTTTGCGCCGCGTCGCCGGCGCCGTGCACCTGTGCCGTGCCCGTCACTTCAAAGTTCAAAGCGCGCTGCACCTCGGGCACGATCGCCGCGGCGCCGGCCGTATCGAACAGAAACGCATACGGCGTCTTTCCGAGCATCGCCCGGAGATAGATGTGGTTGCCGGAGAGCGTAAACGCGACGGTCTCCGATCCGCGCAACGCGAACGTTCCGGGTGCGAGTCCGTCGCCGTCCCTAAGCGCTCTGAGCGTCTGGCAACCGGTTGCGGAGAGCGCGAGCGTCGTGGCCACGAATGCCCGTCGTGAAAGGATCATCGAAACCGGTTACGGCCGCAGCGTCGAGCGGTTTCGCGCGCGAGCGACGATCCCGGACGATCGCGCCCGATTGTCCGGGACGAAGCCGGTAGGAGGGGCTCCGGAAGCCCCGAATTCGTTTGCCATGCCGAACCGGGCCGGTTCCGCGCGTCGCTCTGCGAGCTGCTTGGAGGTGGACTGATGCGCCTGAACGGGACGTGGAGAATGCGCGTGTTGGGCGCGCTGCTAGCGAC
Organism: Candidatus Erabacter solicola; assembly: GCA_003136895.1. Lineage (GTDB taxonomy): Bacteria > Vulcanimicrobiota > Vulcanimicrobiia > Vulcanimicrobiales > Vulcanimicrobiaceae > Erabacter > Erabacter solicola. The sequence continues at coordinate 21,983 of PLDY01000012.1, forward strand.
ACTCGCGATCGGGCTCCTCGATACGCGCGCTGCATTCGCCCAGGAAGCATTCCCCCAAGGAGGCTTCGCCCAGGGGGGCTTGGGCCAGGAAAGTCTCGGCTTGAGATTCACGCCGATCAACTTTCAACACGACGTCGTCTTCACGCTGGTGCTCGGAACCGACGCGGCGACGAGTGCGCGAATCGCCGTAACGCTCGCCCGGCGGCTCAGACAGAACGGACTGGATAATCCCGGAGGCTCGGCCCCGGCGGCCCCGGTGCGCGACGCGTGGATCGTGCCCGAAGGCGGATGGACGCTCGCGGATTACGAGCAGCAGTGCGCGGCCGATGCGAAGACGCGCGGTGCGTTCATCGTGATGCCGCCCGCCATTACAAATGCTGCGGACAACTATATCGCGCTTCTGCGATCGTGGACCGACGTCTCGTTCAGCGTTCTGGTCGCCGAGTGCCGGCACGAAGGCATCGGGCGATCGGTGATGCTATCGGAAAACGGGGCGAGCCTAGCTCCGGCGCCGGGTCGCGGAGGCACGACCGCAGTGGTGTGGGTATCCGAGACGCCGTCGAGAGGGAGAGCGGGCCGCTCCCAGGTTGAATTCTTCCCGCTGACCGTATTGACGTCGGTTTACTTTGCCTTCGCGCCACAGCGGCTTTCCCAGACGACGACCGTGACGGCTTTCCCCACGCCGAATCCGTTGCCCGTTGGCGGCGCTCGCACGTCGGTGTCGACCCTTCAGTCGACGACGTTAAATGCATCCGGCACCGGATCGCTTCAGAGCGGCGTCTTGTCCGCATTTTCGGGAAATGGGCTAGGCGGTACGATCGGTGCGCAGCCCAGTCCGGAGACGCAAGCGTTGCACGCCGCCGATGACGCGATCGGTCACCTCTTGGCCGATCAACTCAACCGCGATTGCAAGCGGTTGGCGCCGATCCCCGCGTTTTGCGGCTGGTGACACAAGTACGGCGTCAGCCGGATGATGAGCGCAGACTAGAGCGCACGCGAATCACTTGCCCATCCGTCTCGATCGTGACGGCGCCGTTTTCGTCGGTTCGATAGAGCGCCGCTCCCGCAGCTTTTAAGGTTTCGAGTGTTTGCGGCGCCGGATGACCGAAAAGATTGTTGCGGCCGACCGAGATGATCGCATACTTCGGGTGAACCGCGTCAATGAAGGCGTGAGTGGAGCTGTAGGCGGAGCCGTGATGGCCAACCTTCAAGACGTCGGCGTGCAGATCGGCGCCCGCGTGCAGGATGCGTTGTTCGGCTTCCGAGCCGGCATCGCCCGTGAAGAGCATGCGAAACGCCTTGTACTGCAACATGAAGACGAGCGAGTTGTTGTTGATATCGTTGCGCGATCCCGTTATGAACGGTTCCTGCGGCCCGAGAAACGTCAGCGTGACGCCGTCGCTCGTTTTCCAAACCGAGCCCGCACGCGGATAGATGGTCGGCGTATGTTTGTCGCGCGCGACGCCGAGCGCGTCGCGATACGCGAACCCGCCGTACTCCTGTCCGGAGTCCGCGAACGCGTCGGCTCCCAAGGTCCGCAGCACGGGCGGCAGGCCGCCGGCGTGATCGCCGTGCGGGTGGGAGAGCAGAACGCCATCGAGGTGATGGATGCCCTGCCGAACGAGAAACGGCACGACGATGCGTTCGCCGATCGCTTCGGCCGGAGAGCCCGTCACGAGCGAGCGTCCGCGCTCGAGGCGGCCGCCGGCATCGACCAGATACGCGTGCCCGTCCGGCGTGCGAATCAGGATCGCGTCGGCTTGGCCCACATCGATCGCCGTGATGACGAGATCGCGCGAGATTGGGCGCGGCGGCCACGCGCAGAGCGCGATCGCCGCAGCGACGAGGATCGCGGCTGACAAACGGCGCCTTCGCGCGAGCAGGGCGGCCGCGCCGCCGAGCGCGAGATCGTAACACGCGATTGCCCACATCGGCGGTGGTGTGGCGACGACATGCGCACCCGGTAAGGAAGCGGTGAAGCGCACGACGCCGACGATCCACATCAAGACGGACGTCTCGACGTTCGCGAGCGCCTGCGCGACGAGCGGAATCGGCGTCGCGGCGAGTTCGAGCAGACCGATCAGCATCGCGACGCCGACCGCGGGAACGACGAACGCGTTCGCGAGCGACGCATACGGAGCTATCACGAGAAACGCGAATGCCGTGAGTGGCCAGGTACCGGCTTGGGTCGCAAACGTCAGCGCGAGCGCCTCGCGTGCTGGTTCGGGCAGCCCGAAGCGTTCGAGTGCGCTCGCAAACGGCTCGGCAAAGAGCAAGATCGCGCCGACGCACGAGAACGAGAGCGCGAACGAAAGCGATGTCACCGAATCAGGCCGGAGCGCCGCGACGACGATCGCGGCGGCGGCCAACGCATTCCACGAAAGCGCGGAGCGGCCCGTGGCCCGCGCCAGAAGGCCGAACGAGAGCATCGTTGCGGCGCGAATCGACGGCAGATGCGCGCCGCTGAAGACGGCGTAGAGCCAAACGATCGCGATCGCGCCGAGCGACGAACCGATGCGGCCGCCTCCGCAGAGGGCGATCGCTCCGATGGCGAGCGCGGCGATCACGCCGAGGTGCAGTCCGGCGGTGACCAGGATGTGAACCGTGCCCGTATCCTGAAATTCGCCGCGTAGATCGGGCGGAAGCGCCCCGCGTTCGCCCCACAGCGCACCGGCGAGGATCGTCGCATAGGGCTCGTCGAGGCGCTCGCGCAGACGCGCGCCGCCCCAAGCGCGCAGGCGCGGAATCCACAGCGATGCATCGCGCGAATCGGTTGCGCTTACCGAGATGACGTGCGCGCGCTCGAGCCGTCCGGCGAGCCCGCGTTCCGACGCGAGTTCGCGCGGGGACGCTTCGCCCTCGTTGCGAGCGTCGCCGGGCGGTTCGTAGCGCGCGTAAGCCCGCACGCGCGAACCGATCTCGAGTGCGGTATGCGCGATCAGCGTCGTAACATGTCGCCCATCATCGAGGCGCAGGACGAATTCGCCCGCTTCGAGGGCGCCGGTTCGCTCGACGACGACGCCTTCGTAGAGATGCGAGCGCGAATCTTCGGGAGCGAAGCTCGGGCTGCCGCGTACCTGTGCGAGGAAGGCGCCGAGCGCGAGGGCCGTCACGATGGCCGCACGAAGGTCGGCCCCAGGAACGCGCGCGAAGCGTGCGAGTAGGAGCGTGGCACCGAGTACCGGTACCGCGAATCCTCGAAGTCCGCTCGCGATACCGGTGAGAAACGCAAGCGCGAGCGGAACGAGAGACGCTCGGAGCATACGAGCCGGATCGCGACGAAGAGTCCCGTTGCCAAGGAGTTAGATTGCGGATCATCGTTACCGGCGGGGCCGGCTTCATCGGATCGCACATTGCCGAAGCGTATTGCGCGGCGGGCCATGAGGTGATCGTGCTCGACAGCTTGTGGGCGCACGGCGGTGGCCGCCGCGACAACGTGCCCGCGGGCGCGTCGTTCATCCATCTCGATATCCGCGACCAGGGGCTCGAGCGAATCTTTCGCGAGTTTTCACCCGAGGTCGTGAGCCATCACGCCGCGCAGCATTCGGTCGCGATCAGCGCGCGCGATCCGCGCCTCGATGCCGACGTGAACGTGCTCGGATTGATCAACGTCCTCGATACCGCGGTCAAAGCGGGGGTCCGCAAGGTCGTCTTCGCCTCGAGCGGTGCGACGTTCGGCGAGCCGGAGAGACTGCCGATCACCGAAGCGACGCCGCAACTGCCCGAATCGCCCTACGCGATCACCAAGATGATCGCCGAACACTACCTGCGCTTCTATAAAGCGCAGCACGGCCTCGATTTCACGTCGTTGCGCTACGGAAACGTCTACGGCCCGCGCCAGGATCCGTCCGGCGAGGCCGGCGTCATCGCGATTTTCATCGGGCGCTTTCTGGCGGAGCAGGGCGTCAAGATCTTCTGGGACGGCGAGCAGACGCGCGACTACGTCTACGCCGGCGACATCGCCGCGCTGAACGTGATCGCACTCGACCGAGGTTCGGGCAAGTGCTACGGTATCGGCACGAACACGAAGACGAGCGTCAACAAGATCTACCGCACGCTGGTCGAGGTCACGGGGTTTGCCGCGCCGATGGAATATTTACCGAAGCGCGCGGGCGACGTGCGCGATGCACAAATCGACTCCGCACTCGCCAAGAAAGAGCTCGGCTGGGAGCCGAAGACAACGTTGCTCGAGGGGATGAAGGCGACCGTCGCCTATTTCCGCGTAGGGCTGCCCGAGTAGTGCGAGCAGGTTTCATCGACCTGGCCGGACGCGTGAGCATCGTGACCGGCGGCGGTCGCGGCATTGGCGCCGCGGCCGGTCTCGAACTCGCCAAGGCCGGTTCCGATATCGCGCTCTTCGATCTGGATGGCGGCGAAGCGGGCATCATCGCCGGCAAGATCGCGCGCGAGACGGGCGTGAAGGCGCGCGGCTACGCCGTCGACGTGCGCAAGGCTGACGTCTTGCGCGGCATGTGCGACGCCGTTGCGCAAGATTTCGGCGGCATCGATCATTTGATCAACAACGCGGGGGTGCAATTCGTCGCGCCGCTGGCGGAGTTTCCGGACGACAAGTGGGACTTCGTCACCGCCGTCAATCTCGATGGCGTCTTCTACGGAACCAAAGCGGTCTGGCCGCACATGGCGGCGCGTAAGCGCGGCCGCATCGTCAACGTCGCGAGCGTCCACGCGCTCGTCGCGTCACCCTACAAGCCGGCCTACGTGGCCGCGAAGCACGGCGTCCTCGGCTTGACGCGCGCATCGGCGCTCGAAGGCGCTCCGCTCGGCATCACCGTCAACGCGGTCTGTCCGGGCGCCGTGATGACCGACCTCGTGCGCAAGCAGGCGGCGCAATTGCAACAGTCGTACGGCGGCGGCATCGGCGCGGAAGAAGCGCTCGCGCGAGCGTTCCTCGACCTCATGCCGACCAATCGTTTCATCGACCCCGAGGAAGTCGCGCAACTGTGCGTCTACTTGTGCTCCGATGCCGCGCGTTCGATCACGGGCGCGCCGATCTCAATCGACGGCGGCTGGTCCGCGCACTAGTTTCGCGAGCGCGCACACTTATGCGACGACGAAGCTGAGCAGTTTGCCGGTGACGAAGATCCGTTTGCGGATCGTCTTGCCTTCGAGATGCGCGGCGATCTTCGGGTCGGCGAGCGCGAGCGCGACCGCGTCGTCTTCGCTGACTCCCGGCGCTGCGACGATCCGGCCGCGCAGTTTGCCGTTGATCTGCACGACGAGTTCGATCTCCGAGACGGCCAGCGCTTGCGGGTCGGGCTCGATCCAGCGTTCGAGATGCACGGAGCTTTCGTAGCCCATGCGGTGCCACAACTCTTCGGCGATGTGCGGCGCGAACGGCGCCAGCACGATCGGCAGCGAGTGCACCGCGTACAGCACGGCCGGGTCCGCGTTCGCGCCGGCGCTCTGCACGAGTTTGGTCAGCGTGTTGACGAGTTCGTCGAGGCGCGCCAGGGTCGTGTTGTAGTGGAAACGCCGCGTCGAGGTCTCTTCCGCACCCGATTTGAGCGCTGCGTGAACGCTGCGCACGAGCTCGCGCTGCGCGTCGCTGCCGATCGGCGGCAGCTCGTCGAGGGCAACGTCGCGCGCACGAACCAGTAGCGGCTCGCACGCGCGCCAGACGCGGTCGAGGAATCGAATGCGTCCGCCGATACCCTCGTCGGTCCATTCCATCGTGTCTTCGGGCGGCGTCGCCTTGAGCAAGAAGAGACGCATCGCATCGACGCCGTACGTTTCGACGGTCTCATCGATCCCGACCACGTTACCCTTGCTCTTGCTCATCTTTTCGCCGCCGCGCATCACGTTGCCATGATTGAAGAGGCGTTGGAAAGGCGCGTCGGGTCCGCTGACCCAGCCCTTGTCGTGAAGATACATGTAGAAGAAACGCGCATACAGCAGATGCAAGACCGCATGTTCGGCACCGCCGATATATTGATCGACGTTCAGCCACGGATTGACGCGCGCCGGATCGAAGGGCGCGCGATCGTTATGCGGGTCGAGGTAGCGAATGTAGTACCACGACGAGTCAAAGAACGTATCCATCGTATCGGTCTCGCGCCGCGCCGGGCCGCCGCAACGCGGGCAAGCGACGTTTAGGAACGACTCCACGCGCGCCAGCGGCGAGCCTTCGCCGGTGATCGGCGCGTTGGGAGGCAGCAGGACCGGAAGGTCGGAATCGGCGACCGGGACTTCGCCGTCGCGTTCGCAGTACACGATCGGAATCGGCGTCCCCCAGTAGCGCTGGCGCGAAACGAGCCAATCGCGAATGCGATAGTTGACCGTCCGTTCCCCAAGTGCGAGCGCGCCGAGCCGGTCGGCCATCGCTTCACGCGCGCGCGCCGAATTCATGCCGCTGAAGTCGCCGCTCGCGATCAGGCGGCCTTCGCCGAGGTACGCGGCTTGCATCGGCAACTCGCTCGAGACGCCGTGCTCTTCGATCACGCGCGCGACCGGTAATCCAGCCTTTCGCGCGAATTCGAAATCACGCTCGTCATGCGCCGGAACGCCCATGACGGCACCCGTGCCGTATTCGGCCAACACGTAGTTCGTCACCCAAATCGGAATCCGCTCGTTGGAGAGCGGGTTGCGCGCGTAGGCGCCGGTCGGAACGCCCGCCTTCTCCATCAGGCTCGTGCGTTCGAGTTCGGACTTGTTGCGTACCGAGGCCGCGAACGTCTCGACGGCATTGCACCCCTTGGGGAACCGCTCGAGAATCGTCGCGACGATCGGATGCTCCGGCGCGAGCGCGAGATAGGTCACGCCGTACAGCGTGTCGATGCGCGTCGTATAGACTGCGACGCGGTCGGGGATATGCTCGACTTCGAAAGAGAAGGTGACGCCTTCGCTGCGTCCGATCCAATTACGCTGCATCGTGCGGATCTTATCGGGCCAGCCGTCGAGGCCGTCGATCGCAGCCAGCAAACGATCGATGTAAGCGGTGATTTTTAAGAACCACTGCGACAGATTGCGGCGCTCGACCAAATGGCCGCAGCGCCAGCAGCGTCCGTCTTCGACCTGCTCGTTGGCGAGGACTGTCTGATCGTGCGGACACCAATTGACCGGCGCCTCGCGCTTATACGCGAGCCCGTCGGCATACAGACGCAAGAAGAGCCATTGATTCCAGCGATAGTACGATGGCTCGCACGTCGAGAATTCGCGCGACCAATCGTAGCCGGTGCCCATCAGCCGGAGCTGCCGCCGCATGTTGTCGACGTTCTGCCGCGTCCACACCGCAGGGTCGGCGCCGCGCTGGATCGCGGCGTTCTCGGCCGGCAGGCCGAATGAATCGAAACCCATCGGGTGCATGACGTTGTAACCCTGCATGCGCATCAGGCGAGCATAGGCATCGCCGAGCGTGTAGTTCTTGGCGTGTCCCACGTGAAGATCGCCCGAAGGATATGGCAGCATCTCGAGCACGTAAAACTTCTCGCGCGGGTCATCATCGTTCGCGCGATAAATGCCGTCGCGTTCCCAGCGTTCTTGCCAGGCGCGTTCGACGCTGCGGAAATCGTAGACGTTGGGACGGTCCTCGCTCATCCCGCCCTTTCTTCCGGCGCCGGCGCGGCGCTCCTAGTTGCCGGGCGCGGCGGCGTGATTTCCCGGGCATGAATAAACGTCGCACGCTCCTCGTTCTTGCGGTGGCGCTCGCCGTGGGAGCCGCGCTCTTCCGTGCGGCTCGTCCGGCCGTCCCGACGCCCCCTATGCTCTCCGTACCGGTCGTCGCGCGCAGTGCGGCCCCGGCGCAACTCGTCGTCTACGTCGCCGGAGCGGTGGCGCGTCCCGGCGTCTACCATGTACCTCCCGGCGCGCGCACCGAGGCCGCGCTGCGTGCCGCGGGCGGCGCAGCGAGCAATGCCGACCCGGTCGCCGTCAATCTCGCCGAAACGATGCGCGACGGCGAAGAGGTCGTCGTCCCCGTCCTCGGCGACCGCGCCACGCCGGCGCGAACGTGCGCCGCGCCGCGCCGGCGCGCGACGACGAGCCGCAGCCGATTTTCTCGACAGCGCGGCGGCGGAGCGACGAAAAAACCTCCGCCCGCAGCGCCGGTCGACATCAATCAGGCGGACGTCGCGCAACTGGAAGCATTGCCCGGAATCGGGCCGCGTCTAGCGCAACGGATCGTTGCGTTTCGCACTGAGAACGGACCGTTCGGCGACGCGCAAGCGTTGCTCGACGTCAACGGCGTGAGCGATCGCATTCTGCGCGAGATCGAGCCGTACGTCGTCTTCAGCGGACGCTAAGCGAAAGCGCCCGGATCGCTCCGAGCGCTTCGCGTTCTCGTTACCAGCCGCCGCCGGAATCGCCGCCGCCGCCGCCGCCATCGAATCCGCCGCCGGAGTCGCCCCAGCTACCGCCGCCCATATCGCCCGTGTCGGCTTGACCGGCATCCGATTGAAAGCCTGAAGTGTCGGCGCCCGACGATCCATCACCGCCGAAACCGGCGTTGTCGCCCGGCGTGATGTTTTGACCTTGATGGCCGAACATCTCGTTGCCGAGCCAAGCCCCGCCGAGACCGCCGAGCAGCCCGCTGAAGAAGCCGCCGCCGCCACCGCCGCCATAGCCGCCGCCCATGCCGGGCCCCATGCCTTGGCCGTATCCCGGCGGCATCATGCGCGGCCCGGCGATCGCGCGGAAGACTGCGCGGATGATCAGAAAACCTGCGATCAGGAATAGAGCGAGCCAAATGAGTCCCATGCCGCCTCCAAATGACGAACCGCTGGAGCCACGTGAGAGCTGGCGAGACGTCGTGGTTTGATGCGCGCCGGCCGGCGCGCGAACGTGACTTTGATATTGGTCGATGACCAGACCGACGCCGGTCTTGATGGCCTGGTCCGGGTCGCCGCTACGCAGATAACCGCGCATGGCATCGTGAATGTTTCCGAACGTACCCGCCGGGAATATCGCTTTCGATGCAACGTCGCCGACGACTGCGTCTTGCTTTTCCGCCTTGGAAAAATAGAAGAGCACGCCGTTGACTTGTTCGCGCGCGAACGTATCTTCGGCCGCTTTCGACAACGTTCGATTGGCCAGCGAATCCTCGGTGATGACGACGACTTCCTTGCCGGTTTGTCGCTCGAAATCGGCGATCTGCGAATTGAGCGTCGCCACCGTTGCAGGCGAAAACAACGCCGCGCCATCGGTCACGTAAGAAGTCCGCGCGAGTGCGGGCGCCATCATCGCTAAAGCGAGCGCGCAAGCCGCGATCGCGATATTCAATCTCATAGTGCTCCTCATGCGAGCCACATTCCTAAGTACCCGGTCGCCGGGGAAAGGTTTCCACGCTAGCGGGAGCGGGAGCCGGAGACGGTGATGAGTGCGACTCCGACGATGCTGGCCACGAAACAGAGCGCGATGAGCAGGATCACACCCTTTTTGACGAGGTCCACGATACGGCGATGGCGCCGCGATTTCAGCTTCACGAGCTTTGAGCCTGGCGCGGCTCGGCCGCGCCCCACAGCCGTTCGAGGTTGTAAAACGTGCGAAGTTCGGGCGTGAAGACGTGCACCACGACCGAACCCAAGTCGAGCAGGATCCAGCCCCCGTCGGAATAGCCCTCGACGCGGGCGACCGGCTGGCCGGCTTCCCGGGCCCGTTCGGAGATCGAATCGGCGATCGAGCGCGTTTGAATCTTGGAGCGGCCGGTCGCGATCACAAATGTGTCGGCGACGATCGTACGGCCGTTGAGCGGAAGGACGAGGACGTCTTCAGCCTTTTTGTCGAGTGCGGCGTCGCGCACGAGGTCGATCAGGTCGGGCAGGCTCGGCTCCTTTGCGGGGCTAGAGGGAGTTCGGAAGAGCCGACCTCGTTCCGCTCGTAGGCGGCAAGCGCGGCAAATGTTTGCGGCGCGACCGGCACGCCCCGAGCTTGCAGGTCGGCGACGCTCGAACGAATCACGCCGAGCATTGCCGCAGCCAAGTCGCGGAAGGCCAGCGCTTCGAGCGCGGCGCGTCCCGGATAGCTGCGGCCGGCTTCCAGACCGTCGGCGAGGTAGAGGATCTCGTCGAGCCGCGACATTCGCGCGGCCGGCACCGTGTGCTTGCGAATCGCCGAGAGCACGCTTTCGCTGGTGATGCCGAATCGCTCGCGAGCGAGTTCGGCGCCCAGACGTGCGTGCAAGACGATTGGGTTGGCGCGCTCGAATTCATCGACCGGCATGCCGCGGCGCTCGCATTCTGCAAGCAGTAGCGTGGCGGGAAAGAGACGTGCGAGATCGTGCAGCATGCCGGCAATTCGCGCATTCGAGGTGCTCTCGCCGTGACGCGCCGCCAGGCGATCGGCCAAGCGCGCGACGCGCAGCACGTGAACGTAGCGGTGTTCTTGTCCGAGTTGCTCGCGCACCGCGCGCGCCATCCGGTTGAAGGTCAACGAGCCTCGTCGCGCTCGAGCGCTTCGGCGAGCCCGTTCGCGAGCACGGCCAAGCGCTTCGCGTAGAGTTCGCCGCGCAGATTGCCGGCCCACATCACGACCGCGTTTTCGCCGTTGTCGCTGTAGTACGCGCGGCGAGTCGCGACCGTGCTGAAGCCGTACTTGCGGTAGAGCGCATGCGCGACGATATTTGATTCGCGCGCTTCCAGCGTTATCCACGACGCGCCGCGCTCGATCGCTTCGCACAACAAATACGCCAGCGTCTGCTCGCCGTAGCGTTTCCCACGCCAATCGGGATGTACCGCGATCGTCGTGATGTGGGCGTCTTCCAAGATGACCCAGATGCCGCCGTACGAAACGACCTCGCCACCCGCACCGCCCACGCGTCCGACAAAATAATGCGCGAGTTTGTTGTCGTTCAATTCGCTGACGAATGCGCTCGGCGGCCACGCCGTCGAGAACGAAAGCGCTTCGATGTGCAGCACCTCGCGCACGTCGGCATTGGTCATCGGTGCGATCGCCAGACGTTGTTGCGGGCGTTCGGCGGGGCGCGGACCGAGTGCGGCTCTCAGGGCTGCTCCGCGCAATAGATCTGGCTGCCGTAATCGGCGCGAACGTGATGCGGGCTCGGTGCCGGTTCGCGCCGCAGCGCCTTGCGAGCCAACGCGAGGGCCGGAGGAGACTCCGCTGGGATCGAGACGCGCACGATGACCCCAAGTTCGCCGAGCCGCGAAGCGACGCCCTCCAGCACGCCCGCACACTCGAGTGTTGCGCCACGCTGCAAGCGTTGGGCGAACGCTTCGGCCACGGCGCCGGTGGAGCCGCAGTGCACGATCGTCTCGCTCGCGAGGCGGAGGCGGCCGCAGACGAGGCCGGAGCGGCCGGTAACGAACGCTGCGCTCGGTAGCGGCGCCCCGTCGCGTTCCACGACATCGTAGGACGAGAGGCCGACGAGCGGTAGTCCGCGCGCAAAGGCAAAGCTCTTGGCGAAGCTCAGCGCGATTCGTAAGCCCGTGAAGGTGCCCGGCCCGACCGTCACCGCGACCGTCCGGATCTCGGCGAGCGGACGCCCGGCCAGCAACTCGTCGACGAACGACAGTCCGCGTTCGAGCGCGTCGTTCCTGGCCAGCGAGGCGGCGTGCGTTCCGCTGCCGTCCGGCGCGATCAGCGCCGCCGAAAATGGTCCGAGCGCGCCATCGAGCGCCAGCAACAGCTCGCTCACGGGCGCTCGATTTCGAGACGGCGCGGCTCGTCGCCGGAGCCTTCGATCCGCACCGCAATTGCGCGCGCGGGCATGAAATCGGGCAAGCGCTCGGGCCATTCCACGAGCACGATTGCGCCGGGAGCGAAGGCTTCGTCCAGTCCGAGTTCGACCGCTTCAGCCGGATCGTCGATGCGATATAGGTCCAGATGCTCGACCCGCGGGCACCCATCGTAGGTGTGCCGGAAGGTGAAGGTTGGGCTCGCGGCGTTCTCGTTGCCGTGCAGCGCTCGAACGACCGCGCGCACGAAGGTCGTCTTGCCCGCGCCGAGCCCTCCCGAGAGGCCGACCGAGTCGCCGGGCCTCAAGCCGCCTGCGAATTGGGCCGCGATCCGCTCGAATTCTGCGACGTTTCTCGCCTCACTTCGAACGGCGTTCATGGGGAAGAAACCCCTTGTTGCATCGCGAAGCCTCGTGTGATGTGGTGGAGAGCTAATGGCGTCTTAGTCGGCGTCGGAACGGGCCTTTTCCTCGGCGCGGCCGTCAAGCCGCGCGCCCAGTCGCGATAGACATCCTAGCTTTGCTTCGCCCAATTTCGGCGCGCCGCCCGTGCGTGAGAGTTTCTGTTGAATAACGATCGCATCTCTCAAATCAACGTCGAAGATGAAATGCGGGAATCCTATCTCTCGTATGCGATGTCGGTTATCGCATCGCGAGCGCTTCCGGACGTTCGCGACGGTCTGAAGCCGGTTCAGCGTCGTATCTTGTACGCGATGTCCGAGATGAATCTCTCACCCGACAAGCAGCACCGCAAATGCGCCGGTGTCGTCGGCGAAGTGCTCAAGAATTATCACCCGCACGGCGACCAGTCGGTCTACGACGCGCTCGTGCGCATGGCGCAAGATTTCACGCTGCGCTATCCGATGATCGATCCGCACGGCAATTTCGGCTCGATTGACGGCGACCCGCCGGCGGCCTACCGGTACACCGAAGCCCGCCAGGCGCGCATCGTACTCGAGATGCTCGCCGATATCGATAAGAACACGGTCGATTTCATTCCGAACTTCGATAACCAGGGTTCAGAACCGACCGTCTTGCCGGGGCGCTTGCCGCAGTTGCTGGTCAACGGATCGTCCGGCATCGCGGTCGGCATGGCGACCAATATTCCGCCGCATAACGTCGCGGAGATCTGCGACGCGATCGCCTACGTGATCGAACACGAAGGCGAAGATCCGGACGTTACCGACGAAGCGATCTGCGACATCGTGCAAGGCCCGGATTTTCCGACCGGCGGCTTCATGATGGGTCGCGAGGCGATCCGCACGGCCTACAAGACCGGACGCGGCTCGGTCGCAGTGCGCGGCAAAGCCGAGATCGTCGAAGATAAGGGCCGCTTCAAGATCGTCATTACCGAGGTTCCGTTCCAGGTGACGACGGCCCGCATCGTCGAGGCGATCGCCGAAGCCTACGAAGAGAAGTCGATCGTCGGCATTTCGAAACTCGAGAACGAATCTAGCCGCAAGGGGACGCGCATCGTCGTCGAGCTTTCGCGCAACGCGACGCCCAACGTCGTGCTGAATCAGCTCTACAAGCATACGCCGCTGCAGACGAGCTTCGGCTTCAACATGCTGGCCCTCGTGCCGGTGCCGTCGTCGATTCCCGGCGGCGGGATGTCGCTCGAACCGCAGGTGCTTTCGTTGCGGCAGATGCTCGAACATTACATCGCGCACCGCAAGGTCGTCGTGCGTCGCCGCACCGAGTACGACTTGGGGAAGGCGCGCGATCGCGCGCACATCCTCGAAGGCTTCCGGATCGCGCTCGATCACATCGAAGAAGTTATCAAGATCATTCGCGAGAGCCCGACGACCGATGTGGCGCGCGACAGTCTGATGGAACGCTTCAAGCTGACCGTCGTGCAAGCCAACGCCATCCTCGATATGCGCCTGCGCACGCTGACCGGTCTCGAGCGCCAGAAGATCGAGGACGAGTACAACCAGCTGCTCAAGACGATCGCCGAACTCGAAGACATTTTGGCGAGCGTGCGGCGCATCGCCTCGATCGTAAAGAGCGAAGCGGCCGACGTCAAGAAGCGTTTCGGCGACGAGCGTCGCACGCGGATCATTCCGGCTGAGAACGAACTCAACATGGAGGACTTTATCCCGGACACGCCCGTGGTCGTCACCTCGACCGTCGGCGGCTACATCAAGCGAGTCTCGGTCGATACGTTCCGCGCGCAGAATCGCGGCGGCCGCGGCGTTATCGGCATCGCGAATCTGAAGAAGGAAGACGTCGTCCAGAACTTCTTCATGTCGACGACGCACCAAACCGTCCTGTTCTTCACGAATAAGGGTCGCGCGTATCGCCTCAAGGGTTACGAGATTCCCGACAGCACGCGTCAAGCGCGCGGCACGGCGCTGGTGAACTTGTTGACCTTGCCGCCGGGCGAAAGCGTCACGGCGGTCTTCCCGGTGCGCGTCTTCGAAGAGGGCGCCTACCTGGTCATGGTCACGCGTCGCGGCGTCATCAAGAAGACCTCGCTCAGCGAGTTCGCCAACATTCGTAAGAACGGGCTTAACGCCGTCTCACTCGACGAGAACGACGAGTTGCTCGCGGTCGATCTCTCGGACGGAACGCGCGACATCATTCTCGGCACGCAAAACGGCATGGCCGTGCACTTCAGCGAGAAGGACGTCCGCCCGATGGGTCGCAACGCGCGCGGCGTCCGCGCGATCACGCTCGCGCCCGGCGACGAAGTCGTCGCCATGGATGTCGAGGAGAAGGAACGCCGCGAAGTTCTGATCGTCACATCGCACGCATACGGAAAGCGCACGCCGATCGACGAGTACCGCCATACGTCGCGCGGCGGCAAGGGCGTCAAGGCGTTCGCCAAGGAGAAGGGCATCGGCTCCGTCGTCGATCAGATTTTGGTCAAGCCCGACGATGAGATCCTGTTGATTACCTCGGGCAACCAAGTGATTCGCATTCGCGTCGCCGAGATTCGCAAGGCTAGCCGTTCGACCAAGGGCGTGCGCTTGCAACGGCTCGACGAGGGCGACGAGGTCATCGCGATCACCAACCTCGGCGTGCAAACCAAACAGATCGAAGAGATCACGGGCGAACCCGTCGAGACCCCTCTCGCGTAGCGCTAAGGCGACGGTTTCGCAGCGGGTTCCACATAGTCGCCTTTCGCCGGAAGCATCGCGCCGGCGAGTGTCGGATACGTGACCTCGGTGTATTTGCCGAGCTGTTGGGTGACCACGAGCAGAATCGGTCCTTTGCGGTGACGGCTCGAATCGGCGTAGACGCGTAACAGATCGCCCGCCTTCAAGTTTTCGTGAATGTCGACGAGCGCCGTCGGCGGCGTCACTTGAATGACGTGCGCGACGTGACTGAAGAAGACCGGATACTTGGCGAGCGTGGCCGGGACGCTCTTAGACCACGTCGCATCGGGCGAACTCTCGAAATCGCCGGGTGGCGCGCTGAGCGGGTCGCTATCGAAGCCGATCGTCTGATCGTACTCGATTGCTTCGGTGATGCAGTTGGTCACGACCAGATGCGTGCGCGCGGCGACGCGGCCGCTCGAGTTCGGCATTCCGGGAAGGCGGGGGCGCAAATCGAGCGGCGCCGTGACCAGGAAATCCGCTTCGGCCTTGCGGCAATCGGCGAGATCGGGCAGCCCGTCCTTGAACGGGATCGGTATGGCGTTGACCCAGTCGCTCACCATCTTCATCCAGAGCGGCGCCGACATCGTGCCGTGTGCGGCGTCGCTGACCGTCGCGCCCACGAGCACCCGCACGGGTGCGGAGCGAGCCCAAGCCGGTCCCGCCAGCGCCGCCGGGAGAACGGCAACGACCAGGAACGCCGCCCGCAACCGCGCAGAAGTTCTGGCGGTCATCTTGGCTGGAGGTAAGGATTTCAACATGAGTGCTCTCCCCGATGTTTCACAAGCCACGTTCCAAAAAGACGTGCTTGCGAGCGATCAACCCGTGCTGGTAGACTTCTGGGCCGACTGGTGCGGTCCGTGTAAGATGCTGGCGCCGGTGGTCGAGAAAATTGCCCAGGCATATTCGGGCCGGATGCGGTTCATGAAACTCGACACCGATCAGAACCCGAGTTTGGCGGGAGAATATCATGTGTCGGGGATACCGTGCCTCATCCTCTTCAAAGGCGGCCAGGCGGTCGACCGTATCGTGGGCTTCGTCCCGGAACGCACGATTACGTCGATGCTCGAAAAGCATCTCAGCGCCGCCTGATCCCGGCGAAAGCGGGCTCCCCCTCAGCTCGGGCGACCTCGAACCGGCCGGCGAACTCGACGCCGCGCTCATTGAGGCCACGCTCGAACGTCTCGACGCGAGCGAGCGGGAGAACCCGTGGGCTTGCGGCGCGACCTCGCTCGCGCTCGCACGTGCGCTCGCGGTCCCCGAGGCGAGGCTGGTCCGAATTCTCGCGCACCTGAGCGATGCCGGCCGGATCGCGCGGCGCGCCGGCTACTACTGTTCCCCGGGATTCGTCCCCGAACTGGAAGCCGAACAACGCGCAGTCTTCGATCACATTTTTGCGGCCGATTCCGAGCGGCCGCTCGCCCCCGTCGCACTCGCGGACGCCGTCGCTCTGGTGAAGGCGTCGCCGGCGCCCGGATTATCGCAGGCGTTCGACACCCTCTTCGCAAGCGGCGCGCTGATCAAGGTCGCAGAGCAAGTCTACCGCGCGGATCAGCTCGCAACGATTCGCGCGAAACTGGAGGCCGCGCTGCGCCGTCGCGGGCGCGTGACGCCGGCCGAGTTCCGTGATGAGATCGGCACGTCGCGGAAGTTTGCGGTTCCGCTGCTCGAATGGTTCGACGCGGCGGGCGTGACGATTCGCAGCGGCGATGTGCGCCTGTTGCGCGAGACGGTCTAGCGCGGGCTAGGCGACGGCGTCGCCAGCGTCTGGCCGAGGTCGATCGTTTGCCGGGTGACCTGGATCAGTCCTCCGGTCGCCGTACTGTAGAGAATGCGTTCGACGACCTTATAACTCGGGCAGCAGGGCAAGTCTTTCTTCGCGTACAGCGGCGCGGTCACGAAGAGATGGCCGTCGTGAACGGAGACTTCCAGCGTGCCGGCCTTTGAATCGACGGCGCCGACGTACTCGGGCGCACCGCCCGTCGAGCGGTAGACGAGCGCCGTGTAGATGCGCCCGTTGCGCTCGGTATCGAGGGGCACCGCCAAGAGCCAATCGCCGTCGATCGTCTGCCCCGATGTCGCCCGATCGACGCGCACGAACCCGCCGTACTTCATATCGGCCACGTTGACATAGATCTTGCTGCCCGTCGTGAGGGCGGCGTCGCGCGTCACGCCCGGCGTGGTCACGACCAGATGCGTCAGATCGAGATTCGCGAACGGCGAGACGGGCTCGGCTGCGAGCGGCGCGGCGAAACCGAGCGCGGCAGATGCTGCGAGTAAAAAAGCCGTTCTCCGGGAAAAGATTGCCACCGCTGGTCCTTTTTCTCTGCAACGAAACTGGCCTTCCCGCGTGTTGTAATAGGTCGAACATGAATAGCGAAAAGATGACCGAACGCGTCCGGGAGGCGCTCAATGCCGCCTACGCCCGCGCCCTGCGCGAGCGCAATTCGAGCGTAGAGCCCGAGCACGTCCTGGCGGCGCTCCTCGAGCAAGACCAAGGGATCGTCCCGGCTTTGCTGGCTAAGGCCGGGGTCGATGTGCCGGCGCTCGAACGCCGCGCCGGCGAACTGATAGGCGGCCTCCCACGCCTCTCGGGCAGCGGCGACGTGCAGCCCCAATTCTCCGCGCGCGCCAGCCGCGAACTCGTGCAGGCCGGTGACGAGGCGAGCAAGCTGACCGACGACTACGTTTCGGTCGAGCATCTTTTCCTCGCGCTGCTCGACGATAGCGGTCCGGCTGGAAAGTTGCTGCGCGAAAATAAGGTCACACGCGATCGCGTACTTGCCGCGTTGCGTGACGTGCGCGGCAATCAGCGCGTTACGACCCAGAATCCCGAGGGCACGTATCAGTCGCTCGAGCGCTACGGTCAAGATCTCACGCGCGCCGCCGAGGCCGGCAAACTCGATCCCGTGATCGGGCGCGACGACGAAATTCGCCGGGTCGTCCAAGTACTCTCGCGCCGCACCAAGAATAATCCGGTCTTGATCGGCGAGCCGGGCGTCGGCNNCAGCGCATCGTGCGCGGCGACGTGCCGGAGTCCCTGAAGAACAAGCTCCTCGTCGCGCTCGACATGGGGGCGCTCGTGGCGGGAGCCAAGTACCGCGGCGAATTCGAGGAGCGACTCAAGGCCGTCCTCAAGGACGTGCAGAGCGCCGAGGGTCAGGTCTTACTCTTCGTCGACGAACTCCATAACGTCGTCGGCGCGGGCAAAGCCGAAGGCTCGATGGATGCCGGCAACTTGCTCAAGCCCTTGCTCGCGCGCGGCGAGCTGCACATGATCGGCGCGACGACGCTCGACGAGTATCGAAAGTATATCGAGAAGGACGCCGCGCTCGAACGGCGCTTCCAGCCCGTCTTCGTCGATCAGCCGAGCGTCGAGGATACGATTTCGATTCTGCGCGGATTGCGCGAGCGCTACGAGTTGCATCACGGCGTACGGATCAAGGATTCGGCGCTGGTCGCCGCAGCGACGCTTTCAAACCGCTACATCGCCGATCGCTTCTTGCCGGACAAGGCGATCGATCTCGTCGACGAGGCCGGAGCCAAGTTGCGGACGGAGATCGACTCGATGCCCGTCGCGCTCGATGAGGCCTCGCGACGCATCATGCAACTCGAGATCGAACGCGAGGCGCTCAAAAAAGAGACCGACGAGGGCTCGAAGCATCGTCTCGGACGCATCGAGCACGAACTTGCGAACCTGCGCGCGGAGACCGATGGGATCAAAGCGCGCTGGCAAGCTGAAAAAGACGCGGTGCAGAAGTTGCGCGCGCTGCGCGAACGGATCGACACGACGAAGACCGAGATCGAACAGGCCGAGCGTCAGTACGATCTCAACCGCGCGGCCGAATTGCGGTACGGTAAGCTCTCCGGCCTTGAGAAACAACTCAAGGCCGAGGAAGATGCCATCGCCGGCGACGGCAAGCCGCGGCTGCTGAAGGAAGAGGTCGACGAGGAAGACATCGCTGGCGTCGTGAGCCGCTGGACCGGCGTTCCCGTCTCGAAATTACTCGAGGGCGAGATGCGCAAACTCTTGCGCCTCGATGAAGAGCTGCACAGACGCATCATCGGTCAGGACGAAGCGGTGACCGCGGTTGCCGAGGCCGTTATTCGGGCCCGTTCGGGCCTGGGCGATCCGAACCGTCCGATCGGCTCGTTTATCTTCCTCGGCCCGACCGGCGTCGGCAAGACCGAACTGGCCCGTGCGCTCGCCGAGTATCTCTTCGACGATGAGCGCGCAATGGTGCGCATCGATATGTCGGAATACGGCGAGAAGCATTCTGTGGCGCGTCTGATCGGTGCGCCGCCGGGCTACGTCGGTTACGACGAAGGCGGTCAACTGACCGAAGCCGTCCGCCGGCGTCCATTTTCGGTGGTACTCTTCGATGAGATCGAAAAGGCTGCGCCCGAAGTCTTCAACGTCTTCTTGCAGATTCTCGACGACGGCCGCCTGACCGACGGTCAGGGCCGCACGATCGACTTCAAGAACACGATCCTGGTCATGACCTCGAACATCGGCAGCCATCGCATCTTGGATTATCACGGCGAAGGCGGGGCCGATTACGCGGTCATGCGGGCGACGGTGCTCGACGAACTGCGCCGTCACTTCCGTCCTGAATTTCTCAATCGCGTCGATGAGATCGTCGTCTTCACCGCGCTCAGCGAAGCGCAGCTTGAGAAGATCGTCGAGATTCAGCTCGATCGTTTACGCCGGCGCTTGGCCGATCGGCGTATCACGCTCGAAGTCTCGGTGGGTGCGCGCCGGCATCTGGTCAAGGTCGGCTACGATCCGGTCTACGGCGCGCGCCCGCTCAAACGTGCCGTGCAGAAAGAACTCGAAACGCCGCTAGGCCGGCGCATCCTCGGCGGCGAGATCAAGGATGGTCAGAGCGTGCTCGTCGACTACGATCAAAAAATCGGAACGCTGACGTTTACCGCCGGCTTACCGAAGTTACCGGAGTTGGAGCCGCTCCGCTAGCGCGAGTTCGTTACGTGGCCGTGGAAAGAGTGATTGGCGGATCGGCAGCAGCGCGAGCGTCGCGCCGGTATCCGAGCGGAAGAAAGTACGCGGCATTGTCGGTGATCGGGCCTCCTAGGCGCATTCCGACGGCGGTCGGCTCGCCCGCGACGACAAAACAGGTGTGGAGTGCGCTCAGCATTTGGAGGCCGCTCGCGGTTCTCGCTTCGACGCGCGGCATCGCAACGTACCGCTGGTAGACCATCGGAACCTCGTCGAAAGTCCGTTCGATCGAACTCGCGCGAAGGTCGCCGGCGACGATCTCGATCGAGACGCCCTCGCGACCGAGGACTGGCTTCGCGACGTAGTCGCCGGAAGGCGGGGCGTCCAGATAGGCCGGCAAGAACGAACGCGCGATTGCTTCGCGCTCGACTGCGTCGAAGAACGTGCCCGCCTCGTACAGCCCCCAAACGACCGCCTGTACAGCCTTGCTCTGCAGCAAGAAACCCGTGGGGGGATTGATCAGCGCGACGCGTCTGCGCAGTACGAGATCGAACAGCATCGAACCGATCTCGGCCCCGCTCTCCGGATCGCGTTCCTTCGCGAACGTCTCGATCGGCCACAAGCGAAAGAGTACGTCGATCCTGCGGCCGCTGGCATCGTAGAGCGCATCTTCGTCGATGCGCAGTTCGTCAAGCGGGACGAATGCCGTGTCGATCTCTGCGATGCCGGCGGCGAGCGTGCGCTGATAGCGCGTCGTCTCACGGTCCTCGGGTGCGTTCCGAAACGCGGTGAACGCAACGTACGGCGTCCCATCGCACGGTCGCGCCAGATAAGCGATGCTCGCACGAACCGCCGATTGGAGCGCTTTTTGAAGATGCTGTTCGGCGTCGGCGTTTGGATCGTCGAAACCAAACTCCGCGCAGAGCGCGCCGTTCATGCGGTGCGTCTCCATCACGAACGCTGGCGTGTCCGCGTTGCACTCGATCGCGCGAAAGCCATCAGGGGATTGGATCATGTCGACGCGCGCGATGGTCAGGTTCGGCAGCGGCCAAACGTCGCGCGCGAACTCGAGGGTACGTGCGGGATAACCCATCTCCAGCAGCGTCGCGTCGTCGAGGCCACGCAACAGGTCCACGATGCGAGCGTAGATGCGCGCGACGTCGTCCGCGCAGCGCCGCATCGCGACGACTTCTTCGGGTGAGATCGCTCGAACGTCGTATAAGGCATATTCGCGTTCGTCGAGGTCGGCCCAGAAATCCGGATAGCCTTCGAAGAACGCTCTCCGGGCGCCGATCAGCCTGCTCCGCCGCCCCCGGCATGACCGAACCCACCGAAGATACGGCCGAAGAAACTCGAGCCGCCGGACGACGAGGTCGTCGAAGATTGGGCCGATGATCCGGCGTTTGATTGTGTTCCCGATGATCCGCGGCGACCGGCGACGATCGGAATGAAGACGCCGCCGCGGTAGTAGCCCTGCCGAGCTCCGGGCGTCGCGGTCGGCCCGACTTGCGTGTGGGCGGTACGTGGGGGCGTGCACGCGGCCGCGCCGAGCGTCGCTGCGACGGCGAGGACCGAGGCCATGACGCGACGGGTCTTACTCATCTGGCTGCTCTTCTACCAGAGAACAAGCCCGCGTTCCGCTATACCAGCGCCTTTTCGCGCTTTCTGCTGCGCAGACGGTCGGTCTCGTTCAGCAGACGCTTGCGGATGCGGATCGACTTCGGCGTCACCTCGACGAGTTCGTCGTCCTCGATGAACTCGATCGCGCGCTCCAGCGACATCTCTTCGGGCGGCGAGAGCTTGGTGCTGTCGTCGGATCCCGAAGCGCGCATGTTGGTCAGCTTCTTGGCGCGCACGACGTTGATCGCGACATCCTTGTCGTCGTTGGCCTTGCCGACGATCATGCCTTCGTAGACGTCGATGCTGTCGCCGACGAAGAAACGTCCGCGCGCCTCGAGACCGACCATCGCATACGCGGTCGTCGTGCCCGTGTCGCTCGCGACGAGCGCACCGACGGCGCGTCCGGGGATCTCGCCGCTCCAAGGCTGGTGATCGTAGTACGTGTGCGACATGATCGCGGTGCCGCGCGAAAGGGTCAGCAACTCGCCGCGCAATCCGAAGATCGCGCGCGTCGGCATCGTGTACTCGAGCCGGCGCGTTTCGCCCATGACGAGCATATTCGACATCAGCGCTTTGCGCTTGCCGAGCGACTCGATGACCGCGCCCGAATAGGCCTCTTGCACGTCGATGACGACGTACTCGACCGGTTCGTACTTCACGCCCTTGCGCTCGGTGACGATAACTTGCGGCTTGGAGACGGCCATCTCGTAGTCTTCGCGGCGCATCGTCTCGATCAGGATCGAGAGATGCAGTTCGCCGCGGCCGCGCACTTCGAAGGTGTCGGCGCTCTCGGTATCCTCGACGCGCAGTGCGACGTTCGATTCGAGTTCGCGCATCAGGCGCTCGCGGATCTGCCGCGAGGTCAGGTACTTCCCTTCCTTGCCGGAAAACGGCGAGGCGTTGACCATGAAGAACATCGAGACCGTCGGTTCGTCGACCGAGATCGCGGTGATACCCTCGGGCGTCTTCGCGTCGGCGATCGTATCGCCGATGTTGAGGCCTTCGATGCCGGAGACGCAGACGATGTCGCCGGCGTCGGCTTCCTCGACTTCGACGCGTTCTAATCCGGCGAACGTGAGCAGCGTCGTGAGGTGCAGGCCGGTCTCGATCGTTCCATCGCGCGAGATCTTGGCGATCGGCGCGTTCAGGCGCGACGAACCGCGAAAGACGCGGCCGATGCCGATGCGTCCCACGTACTTGTTGTGATCGATCGCCGAGATCAGCATTTGGAAGGGGCCTTCTTCGGCCGGCGCTTCCGGGATACGGATGGCGATCGTTTCGAAGAGCGGTTCGAGATCCGCGCTCGTTTCGTCGAGTGCGTGCTTGGCGATGCCGGCCTTCGCGTTCGTATAGACGATCGCAAAATCGGCTTGCTCTTCGCTCGCACCGAGTTCGATGAACAGGTCGAAGACTTGGTTGACGATCTCGGCGGCCCGGGCGTCTTTGCGGTCGATCTTGTTGATGACGACGATCGCGCGCAGATCGAGTTCCAGCGCTTTGCGCAAGACGAAACGCGTTTGCGGCATGACGCCTTCGGCTGCGTCGACCAAGAGCAACACGCCCTGAACCATCTGCAGCACGCGTTCGACCTCGCCGCCGAAATCGGCGTGACCGGGCGTGTCGACGATGTTGAACTTGTACTTGCCGTGCCTGATCGCCGTATTCTTTGCTAGGATCGTGATCCCGCGCTCGCGCTCGAGGGGATTAGAGTCCATGACCCGGGTCGTCAGCGCCTGACCCTCGCGAAAGACGCCGCTCTGCCTGAGCATGGCGTCGACTAAAGTCGTCTTGCCGTGGTCGACGTGTGCGATGATGGCGATATTACGGATGTCGGGGCGCGTTTTCACGTGGACTAGTATATCACGGCTATCTTCCGAAGCGGCGTTGGCGCGTGGCGAACGAAGCAAGCGCTTCGGCCAGGCGGTCCGCGTCGAAGTCCGGCCAGTAGACGGGCGTCGACCAAAGTTCGGTATACGCGACCTGATAGAGCAAGAAATTCGAAAGACGCAACTCGCCGCCGGTTCGAATCAAGAGATCCGGGTCCGGCAAGCCGGCGGTATAGAGGTACGTGGAAAGGACGTTGTCGTCGATCGCCGAGAGCGCCAGCCGGCCGCTCTTGACGTCGATCGAGAGTGCGCGAATCGCATCGCACAGTTCGCTGCGGGAACCGTAGTTGAGCGCCAGGTTGAGGATCAGTCCGTCGTTGCCGGCGGTTGCCGCGATCAGCGCGTCGAGTGCCAGTTTTGTAGGAACCGGCAGTGCGTCGAGGCGCCCGATCGCTTGCACGCGCACGTTCGTGCTTCCGAGCGCCTCGCGTTCGTCGTGAGCGAACGCACGCACGAGTTCCATCAAGAGATCAACTTCCGAGGGCTCGCGCTGCCAATTCTCTTCCGAGAATGCGTAGACCGTCAGGATCTCGATGCCCAGCGGCGTGCTCGCGCGGGTGATCTCGCGCAGCGTGCGCGCTCCGGCGCGATGTCCGTCGATCGACGTGAGCCCGCGTTCGCGCGCCCAGCGCCGGTTACCGTCCATGATCATCGCCACGTGACGCGCCAGGCCGGGTTCGGCGCCGCTCGCGGGGGTCTGTGCGATCACGACGTAGTCGCCATCCGCAAGTTCGCGTTTGCCGGATTCCTTCGCTCGTCAGTCGCCTGAACCGCGCGCACGACGGTCTCGAGTTCGTCGATATAAGAAAGGAAACGCTCGCGACCGGAATCCGTGATGCGCACGATCGTCGTGGGCCGCCCCGAACCTCGAACCCGCGCCAGCACGACGATGCCGGTCTCGGCGAGCGCGTGCAGATGACGATTGAGATTGCCGTCGGTCAGCGCACACGCTTCCTGCAAGGCTTTGAAACTCATGCCCTCGGCATTGGCGACCAGGCAGGTGCAGACGGCGAGCCGGCCTCGCTCGTGGAAGATCCGCTCGAGACCCTCGTACGCGAACGGCGCCGCTGATTTCATTTTGTGTGATTCCTTTCGTTATTGGGCCGGCCAAGGACGATCGCACCGATTGCGATCTGTCCGCCGCCGAATGTGGCCGGCATGATCCACCACGCCAGCGGGTCGAACGCAGCCAGCAACAAGACCGTCGCGACCGCACCGAACGCGACCGCAACGAAGACGACGTCGCGCGGCACCATCACGCGCGAAGCGAAAAGGCCGAGCGCGTACGTCGCGCACCACATTCCCGGCAACAGATCGTAGAGGCCACGCGAGACGAGCGCGAACGAGATGACGCCGCCGGCTGCGATCGCCGGCAGGATGCTCATTCCCACCGTCCGGATCTGGACCGCGGCTTGCGCGCCGCCGTTGTGCGCGCGCCAAGCCAGGATCGCGCCGTAGTTGATCGCGAGCGCCAGCACGAGACAACCGAGCCAAATGATGAGGTAGATGCGCTGCTCGGGGGCGGCGTGCGGATAGGGCGCGAGCGCGAACTGCACGCCGCCCGCGACCAGCGCGCCGAGGCCGCTCGCGCTCGCTGCCCAGCCCGAATAGCCGTCGAAGCGCTGGACGTGCGCTAGGCGATCGCGGACCTCGGCCAGGTCGGCCAAGGCCTGCTGGAGCTGCATGGGGAGTACACTTTGCGAGACAAAGTGAGATTCCTGCTCCTGCCACAGTTTGATGCTGTCCGGGAGCAGCGTGACCGGCCCGCCCGCCAGGGCGAGTAACTTCTTCGAAACGCGGGCATACGCTGGGCATGTCGTCTGAATCAATCAGTTGTGGTCATGTCAATTGTCAGTGCGAGCTTCTGGCCACCGTCGAGAGCGGCAGCGAAGCCGCTAACGGTTTTTGCAGCGATTACTGTCGCAGCGCGGATGGATCTGAGGAAGAAAAGATGTGCGCTTGCGGACACCCGGCCTGCGATTCGCCTTAGCTGCCCACGATCGACGCACCGCGACGGGGGTCGTAACGGGAGCTACTCGCTAACGCGCAACGCCAGCCAGAACGCCGGCGAAGCGACCGCGTAGCCGGGCAGCCCGCTCTTCTTGATCGCCACGCGTTCCACGCGGTCGCGGCCGACAATGGTCGCGCCGATCGCCGTGAGCGCATGCGTCTTCGCCTGGCTGATCGCGCTGCCGACACGATACCCGAGGTACGCGGTTGTCCCAAAGTATGCTAGCCCTAGCAAGACGATCAGGCTAATGCTGCTTCGAATCAAGCGACCCATGGATTCCTCTGGTTTCTAGCCATACACGACTTCGGTCATCATGCCGTCCATCATATGAATATCATTGTGGCAATGAAGCAGCCAACGGCCGGCAGGCGACGTCGCGTCGAAACGCCAGGTAAGAGTTCCGCCGTTTGCGCGCACCAGCGACATATCTTTGGCGAGCGGACGCAGCAGCGCTTTTCCATCGATCTCCACGATATCGAACGTGTGCCCGTGCAAGTGCATCGGGTGATCCATATCGGACTTGTTGGTGAAGGTTACGATCACGCGATCGCCGCGCTTGACCGTAATCTTCTCGGTGTTCGGATAGGATTGTCCGTTGATCGTCCAGGCCGCACTACCGTAGACGCCGCCGTCCAAGACGAGTTGTTTTTGAACTTGCGCGGTCCGATCCAAAGGCGACGTCGAAATCCCGGCGGCCTTCTCGTAGGTAAAGAAATCGATGCCGTCCATCGCCTCAGAATTGCCCAAGGGTGGGGCCTGTTCCATGCCGTCGGTGCAGACGACGACGGCTTGCTCGAAGGCCAGCCCGTCGCTCGAAATGCCCTGCAAGAGCCACGCCCCGGGCGCCGTGACCGTAAACCAGGCGTCGTATCGCTCGGCTACGCCAATACGTAACGCGTCGACTTCGAGCGCTTGAGCCATGCGATTACCGTCCGCGTGCGTGACGCGCAAGCGGTGCCCTCCGAGGCGAACGTAACGGGTCTGGGTCGGATTCGCGTTCAGAATTCGCAGACGTACGTTTTGGCCGACCTTGACTTTCAGCAGCGTGGTGTTCGGATAGGATGAGCCATTGATACAGTGCGCCGAGAACGCGAGTTCGTCGCCCATCTTAGCTCCCGGCGCCATTTGCAGTATCTCCGGCGAACCGTGTGGGTCGACCATCGGTGCTTTGCCCACGCCCTGCATCGCCGGCGCGTAGGTTTCCATTCGCGGGACGTCGTGAAACACCAACGCGAACTCGGCGTCGGCCGGTTCGTCGGTTGGATCTTCGACGATGATCAGGCCAAAAAGACCGAGAGTCATGCCCATGTTCGGGCCATGGTCGTGATACCAGCGCGTACCCGGCGGCCCGGCATCGAATTCGTACTGGAACGTACCGCCGGGCGGCACCTCGGGCTGCGTAACGCCTGCCGCCCCATCCATTGCATTCGGTAAGATCATCCCATGCCAATGGACGCTTGACGCTACGGCGGCGTTGTTTATATACTTGGCGCGAATATGCTGCCCGTTCGCAACGCGAAGAACGGGACCCGGCAGCGTGCCGTTATATGCTAATGCGGCGAACGAGATTCCGGGCGCTGGCGCAAACGTCAGCGGCGCGGCCGTCAACGTGTAATCGGCGACGGGGCTCGCCGCCGCGCGCGCCGAGAGAGGCGCGAGCGCGAGTGCGCTGACGCCCCCGACGCCGATCTGCAAGAACCGTCCTCGCCGCATCACTCACTCACCGACATTCAACGGAATGTCGGCATCCTTATCTCCGTACACGATGTGGATGGTCCAGGGTCCGCCCATCGAAAAATGCACCACGCCCTGCCACACGTGCGGGTCGCTCGTTTGGTGCAGAACGACGTCGATGTTGTGGCTGGTCGGCCCCATCTGCATCGTTGCGCGGGCGGTAATCTGTTGCGGATGGTCGGTCGAGAATTTTACGGTGATCGTCGCCTGGTCGACCGGATTCGCCGGATCGAAGGTGACCACCGGAACGTCTCCCGTCGCGCCGCCGTCGAGATTTGAGAGATACGCGATGACGTCGGTGATCTGCGAATCAGAGAAGCCGGCATCCGGCATTGGCGCTGTGGGATGTTTGATGGATTCAGTAATCTGCGCAACCGAGCGCGTGTGCTCGATTCCATTGAGTTTCGGTCCGATGGAGCCTTGGAACTGCGCACCGTGACAACCCATGCAGCCATTGTTTTGTACGAGCGTCGCGCCGTTGTTCGGGTCACCGCCCGGGCCGGGCTCGGGGCCTCCCGTATGTGGGAGCGTCGCGACGACAGGCCGCGCCTGCCCTATGGGATCCTTTCCGACCATTTGCGGATAGGGCTTCCACACATAACGGTCACCGGAGATGAACGGCCCCGCCCAGTCCAGCGCAAAGCCAATCTGCGGGCGGCGTTGCGGGCCTAGCTGTATTTCAGCCGTTGATTTGAGATTGGGCAAGAACTGATGCGCCCAACTCGCGACATACTGTCGATGAAGCGTGTCGCTGGCTCCGACGTCATAGCGGAGCAGGAGGTGATCGCGCCAGCCGTAATCGCGTTGCGCTTCGAACATGAAGCCCCGCAACTGCCCCGGCGGTAGGCCGATATCGGGCTGGGCGTCCGTGCCAAAATAATACATCGTCTGAAACAGAACCTTCGACGTCTGATAGCTGTAGTAAATGCCTTGACGGTTAAAGGCATCATCCGCGGCGTACTGTCCGGTGCCATCTAGCAACGGAAATGTTCCGCGGATCGCGTTAAGACCGATCATCCACGGTTTCGTCATGCCGCCGTACGAGATATTGAGATCCAGCGCTCGCGATCCATCGGCTCGATTGTAGTCGAACGCTTGCTGAACTGGGCCGTTTCCCGCAAGGTACGCTAGATTGTACATGAAGAGATTCGACATGCCGTTGAACGCGACGCCCCAGTGCGAGTCGTTCGGTTCGAACGTATTCTGGCCGTTATCTTGTGTGGCGAGCAGATAATTGCTCAGCGTCCAACCGTGTGCGGGCATGAACGGAAACGGCGTATGGTATTTACCGACCTGCAGCGAATTCGTTCCACCGAAGAGGCCGTTCCATGAGAGCCAGAGCTGTTCGGTTACTCCCGGCTGCCCGGTGTCGACGATCGGCTGTTCTGCGTAATAGGTGAAATTACGCCCGAGAAAGCCGGCCGCGTAGATCGACAGTGTTTTGAGCGTTGTCGAGCCTTTCTGGTCCTGGTTCGAAAGAAAGCTCTCGATCTGGACGCGGAGAGCGACCGGCAGCCCCTGGTGCTGCTTCTTCCAATCTAAGACTTGGAAGTTCGACATCATCGTCATCATGCCGTAGGCGGTCAGGCCGGGAAACGTGGTGTGGCACGACTGACACGAAACGCCCTGACCGTTCGCCAAGGGCGGTACGGCGTAGGCGTAGCTACGGGTAGCTAGGATGAGAAACGCGAGCGCAATACTTGTCCGGACGCCCGCAACGATCGCTCGTCGCATATGAAAAAATCTCCGCAGTCGGCTAGTGAGCTTAGAGGAAAGCGACTAGAGGTATGGCGGAGGGCGTGGGAAGCGTGCCGGCCCCGCGCTGACGGCTAAAGCGTATGCGGGCGCTCGGGAAACGTGGTTGAAGCGCAGCCCTGCGGTAAGCGCGAGCACTCGCCGGAGATAATCGCCAGCTTCGATTGCTGAGCGTTCGCAGCGGCGCACCAGCTGCGCGAAATAGACGATCGCGATCGCGACAAACAGCGCGACGAGAATCTGAATTGCGTACGCGCTCGGCGCCGGAGCAAATCCCTCGACTCGTTCGGCCAGCGCGAAGAGCGCGACTTGAACGATCGAGAGTTTCGCCGCCGTCGCGGCGAGCGACGGGGCCGCAGAGGACAAGCGGCGCGGACGGCTCAGAGCTCGGAGCAACCTCGCGGCACAAAATGCCAGCAGCAATGCAGCAGAGTAGAGAAACGCCGGAACGAGATACGAGTGGTGTGCGTCGGCCTGCTCGCGACCGGCAAGAGCATATGCCAGCCCGTGCCCGAAGGCCGTTG
This sequence comes from Candidatus Erabacter solicola, assembly GCA_003136895.1. Lineage (GTDB taxonomy): Bacteria > Vulcanimicrobiota > Vulcanimicrobiia > Vulcanimicrobiales > Vulcanimicrobiaceae > Erabacter > Erabacter solicola. The sequence goes on from PLDY01000012.1 coordinate 51,215, forward strand.
CGGGGATCGCTGCCAAGAGCCAGGGGAAGCCGCGCCCATTCACCCCGCTTGCTTCCGCGACGCCGCCGCCGGGCCTTTTTGGGGACTCCGCGCGCTCGCTCTAGACCGGGGTCTCGGTAGCAACCGAGGGTGTACGGATGCTCGTACGTTAGATGGTAGTGATAGAGCGCTCGCATGACCCCGTCCCACACGCTCGAGTGTGAATGCCCATGGCAGGCGTCGAGCTTCGCATCGGTCACTAGGCTGCCGTCAACGTCGTGAAGGCCGTAGATGCCGAATCTGTCGCGAGCGTAGACATTTGAGACTCTCGCGCATGACAGGGGCGCTTTCCTCGGCCAAGAAAACAGACGCGGCGAGCGCGGTATTTTCGCCCGTAAAAGGAGAGTTGCATGCGCAGGCACCCTCGCACGATGGTTTTCGCGTTCGTCACGGCGCTGATGCTGGCCACATCGAGCGGGGCGCCGTCGCGCGCCGCGGAGCCGGTCCAAGTGACCTACTGGTACCCCGTCGATCTGGGCGGCGGTCTGGCGAATCTGATGCAATCGCTGGTCGATGATTTCAACGCCGGTCATCCCGACGTGCACGTGACCGCGAGCTATACGGGCAACTACGATCTGACGTTTCAGAAGATTCAAGCGGCCTCGTTGGCCGGAAATCTTCCGGATATCGGCGCCATCGTCAACGACCATACGCAGGTACTCGCGCCGGCGGGGACGCTTGAAGATCTTGACGGATTCGTGCGCAAGGCCGGCGGAAAAACGTATCTCGCGCGCTTCTTTCCAAGCCTGCTGCTCAACAGTTATTCCGGCGGCAAGCTCTATTCGTTACCATTTCAGCGCAGCGTTCCGGTCCTGTACTATAACAAAGATGCCTTCGCCAAAGCCGGCATCGCCGGTCCGCCGGCCACGTGGACCGAATTTGCCGCGGACGCCCAAAAGTTGACGGCGCGCAACGGCGCCGATGTCACGCGCTGGGGTGCCGAATTTCCGCTCGAGGCCTACAACTGGATCTACTACGCACTCGTCTACCAGGCGGGCGGCGACGTGATCAGCAGCGATCTCAAACATCTCGACCTCGATCGGCCGGCGGCGGTCTCGGCGATGCAATATTGGTGGGACCTCGTCAACAAGTACAAGGTGATGCCCGCATACACGCCGTGGCCGCAAGGTTCTCAGGATTTTGCGAGCGAGAAGACGGCGATGGTCGTGTATTCCTCCGGAGCGCAAGCGTTCTTCAGGCAATCGGCCAAGTTCAAGTGGGGCTTGGTGCGGATGCCGCGCGGGGATCGCTCCGGCGTGGCCATTGGCGGTGGAAATCTCGTGATGTTCAAGAAATCGCCGGCTCAAGAAGAAGCGTCTTGGAAATTCGTCTCGTGGATGTTGGAACCGGCACAACAAGCGCGCTGGAGCGCGCGCAGCGGTTACATCGCGGTCGTGCGCTCGGCCTGGAATCTTCCGGAGCTCAAGGCTGTCGTTGCCGAGTATCCCGAGGTCCTCGAGACCGTCAAGCAACTTGACGCGGCCTACTACGAACCGAGCGCCCCGAATTTCACGCAGGTGCGTGACGCGCTGCACGATACGTTGCAAGATATCTTGGCGAACAAGGTCGCGCTGCGCGCCGGCTTGAGCGCCGTCAACGCCAAAGGAAACGCGCTGCTGGCAAATCGTCCGTGATCGAGCCTGCGCTCCGGTTCGCCGGAGTTGGGAAATCGTACGGAAGCGCCAGAATCCTCGAGGATCTCGATCTCGAGATTGCCGAAGGCGAGTTCTTCGTCTTGCTCGGCCCCTCGGGTTGCGGAAAGACGACGCTCCTGCGCATGACCGCCGGCCTGCAGACGATCGATCGCGGCGAAATCTACCTGCGCGGCGCGCCGCTCTCGCCGATTCCGCCGGAACGGCGGAATATCGCGATGGTCTTCCAAGATTACGCGCTCTATCCGCACATGACCGTCTACGGGAATATGGCTTTCGGATTGCGCCGCCACGGTCACGACAAGACTGAGACGGATGCGCGCGTTCGGCGGACTGCCGCGCTCCTTGGGATCGAGCCGCTGCTCGATCGGCGGCCGCATCAAATAAGCGGCGGCCAACAGCAACGCGTCGCGCTCGGCCGGGCCATCGCGCGCGATCCCGTGCTGTATCTGATGGACGAGCCGCTCAGCAACCTCGACGCGCAGGTGCGTGCGTCGGTGCGCACCGAGATCAAGGAATTGCAACGGCGTCTCGGCGTCACGACGCTCTACGTTACGCACGATCAAGTCGAAGCGATGACCCTCGGCGACCGGATGGCGGTGTTGAACGACGGCGCGATCCAGCAAGCCGGTCGCCCGATCGATATCTATCGCGAACCGGCCAACGAGTTTGTCGCGCGCTTTCTCGCTACGCCACGGCTGAATCTGCTCGAGGGAACGCTCGAGCATAGCAACGGCAGCATCGTCGTCCGCACGCCGGTCGGTGCGTTCGCATGGACGCAGCCCCCCAGGTCGCTGCCGGCGACTGCGAAGGTTCGCGTTGGGATGAGACCTGAGGAGATCAAGATATCCTTCGACGTCGCGGCTGCCGGTGCGTCGCTGCCGATCCGATTGATCGAGACCCTCGGCTCGCAGGTCTTAGTATTCGCCGATTTCGACGGCGGTGAATTGACCGTCTCCATCCCTGCGGATGCGATGCCGCACGACGCGCAGCGTATCGCGATCGTTCCGTCCGGGTCTATCGTGCACGTCTTCGATCACGCCGGTGGCGCCGCGCTCGGCCACTTCGTTGCCGGCGGCGAAGGGTGACGTCCGCCCGGCCCTATCTCTATCTCGCCCCGACGCTCGCCGTGCTCGCGGCGTTCACCTATTTTCCGCTGGCGCGTCTCGCCGAATTGAGTCTGCACGCTCCGGGCATCGGGACGTCGCTCGGCCCGTGGATCGGGTTCTCCGCCTACTCGACGCTCTTCGCCAACCCGCTGTTTTGGCGCGTTGCCGGCCAGACTTTGCTGTATGTTTTCGCGAGCGTTCCGATTGCAATGGCCGTTGCGCTCGCACTCGCGCTGCTGCTCGATCAGCCGCTGCGGGGCGTCGGGGTCTTTCGCGTCTTGTACTATACGCCGGTCGTCATGCCGACGGTCGCGGTCGCTGCACTCGCGCTGTGGATGTTCAATGCAAACGGCGGAATCATCGATTATCTCTTGCATGCAATCGGCATCGGACCCGTGCCGTGGCTCGTCGACGGGGCTTGGGCGCTGCCGACGCTGATGATCGTCGCCGTCTGGAAGAACGTCGGCTACTACATGATCATCTACCTCGCGGGCCTTCAATCGTTGCCGCGCGCCGTACTCGATGCGGCCCGGCTCGATGGGGCTCGACCGATCGCGCGTTTCTTCACGATCACGCTGCCGCTGCTGCGGCCGACAACCTTCTTTCTGGCGGTCGTCGCGTTGATCGGCTCGTTCCAGGTATTTGACTTCGTCAACCTGATGACGCAAGGCGGCCCGAGCAACGCGACCAACGTCTTGGTCTACTTCGCCTATCAAAACGGTTTTGAGTACGTCCAACTCGGGATGGCGGCCGCGATCAGCCTGGTGATGTTTGCGATGGTGCTGATGATATTGGGCGCGCTCGCGTGGGCATTCAACCGGTGATCCGCCGCTGTGCATCCTACGCCGTCCTCGTCGCAGGTTTGATTCCGCTGTTGTTGCCGTTCTACTGGATGGCGCTGACCTCGCTCAAACCCAAGCGCGAGGTCTTTACCGCGGTACCGCAGTGGTGGCCGGCACATCCCGCTTGGGACAACTATCGCTCGGCATGGGTCGCCGAGCCGTTCGCGGGCTTTTTCTTTAACAGTATCGTGGTGACGGCATCGATTGTCGCGCTTCAACTGGCCCTGGCGTCGCTCGCGGCTTTCGCGCTCTCGCGCTTCGAGTTTCGCGGCCGGAGTCTCATTTTTTGGATTATCGTTGCCGCACTGATCGTGCCGGTTCAGATCACCTTCATCGCCAACTTCATGACGCTCGCGCATCTCGGTTTGCTCAATACCTATGCGGCGCTCGTGGCGCCGTACGCGGCCAGCGCCTTCGGCACGTTTCTTCTGCGCCAAGCCTTCGCGGCGGTACCCCGCCAACTCGAAGACGCCGCCCGCCTCGACGGCTGCAGCGGCCTCGCATTCCTCTGGCACGTTCTCTTGCCGCTCTCACGCCCGACCGTTCTCGCCTTTGCTCTCGTGGCGGTCGTCACGCATTGGAACGACTACTTTTGGCCTTTGATCGTAACGAACAACAATGCCGTGCGCACGCTGCCGATCGGCCTCGGCATGTTCGTCGGCCAAGAGGTTACGACCGACTGGAACCTCCTGATGGCTGCTTCGATTTTCGTCTCCGCGCCGATGTTGCTGTTGTTTTTCCTGATGCAGCGCTACTTCGTGCAATCCCAGTTGCGAACGGGAATTCGGGGTTAGGGGCGCCTCGACGGGGCTTGGGTAGTAGTAGGGCATGCGGCGTAGCTGCCATGGGCGGCACTCTTTGACGACTGTATCGCTCCCTGATCTATCGCGATTCCGATCACGAGACCAAGAGAAGCCGGCAGGACGGCGACTGGTGTCGGTGCGGAACTTAATGGGTAATTCAATTTTGTTACTGCACCCGTATTCGTGTCGGCCAGCCATAGAGTTGAGTGCTCTTGGTCCAACGCAATCGCGTCAACCTGAGCGTTCGCAGTTGTAAAGCTAGCGAGTGGAGTGGGGTTGGTGTAAGGAGGGTTGTAAACGAAGATCATATGCAGTCGTGCATCCGAGACGACCAGGTTCTGACTACTATCGAAGACGATAGTTCTTGGATCGCTGAGATCGCTTCTTATGGGCGAGGGGAGCGCCGTCGACGCGCCACTAGGCACCTCTTGAATCGTGTTGCTAACGGCAAAAAATGTGTTCCCGGCAGCGTCCACCGCCACGCCGTGAAGCCCGCCGGCGCCGTTCGCTGATAATGGTGTCGGCATTGGGGTTGGCGAACCAGCTCGATAAACGTAAATATACTTCCCGCTTCCGTTAGTCACGTACACGCTGCCAGCTGAATCGAGCGTGATTCCCGTTGCATACATGGCGCCCGTAAGCGTTTCGTACGGGAGGCTCTTGCCGCGCTCAAAGACGGTGACCGTGTTCGCGTCTTGGTCCGCCACGTAGAGCTTACCGGTACCGTCGACGGCCAAGCCGGCCGGGTGTTGGAAGCCCGCGATGCAGCCGAGGGGGATAAGCCCTTGGCCAGATTGCGCGTAGACGTGCACGGTTCCGGGATTCGCCGCAGAGATGTAGAGCAGAGACGCCGGCGTTTCTTTGCAGCCCGCGAGCAGAGTGCCGCCGAAACCTACGCTGAATGCCAGGCTGGATGCAATCTTCGCATAACGCCGGCGCGGTTGCTTAGCGGCCTCACCTGCGGTCATTCTGACGCTCCTTTCGACGGCGCTGACACTCGAATTATTCTCGCTCCGCGGCTGCAGGTCCGGCTTCTTTCGGTCGCCGCTCCAGAGGGGTTGTCCTCGAGCGCGACGGACTCCGAGAAAAGGCATCTCGGACCGGGCGAACCTCATCGGCATTTAAGAGTTCTTGAAAGAGTAATCGACGCTTTTGGATCGGAACTACCGTGCAAGATCCTGGCTCGTTTATCGGTTACCAAGCCTTTCGGAGCGGGGGTCAAAAGGGTACCTCGTACCGTGGAGGATGCGGCGCGTTTGGCTGTCTCTTCATATTCGTGTTCTTCGTGGCGATCGTCGTTCCGATACTCTTGCGGGCGCTCTTCCATTGATTCCGAGGCGCTCGAAAGCGAAGTGAATGCGTGACTGATCCTTTGGGTGAAAGCGCACGCTCTCGGCTGCTGAAAGCGGCCGCGACGGCAGGTGCCGTTGCGCTGATCGTCCTCGTGCTCTTACGATTGCTCGGCCCAAAGGCGCCGTACACCACATTCTTCTGGCACATCTTTTCGGGAACGTCTCCCGACCGCTATGCGAACTCCGGTACAGACATCTCGGTTCTTGCTACCATCGGTGCGCGTGTGCCCTTCACGCTCGAACTTATTGTCGTGTCGCTCCTCGTCGCCGCCGTCGCGGGCGTCGCGGGCGCGGCTTTACAGGTACGCACCTCGTGGCCGATCGTTACGGTCGCGGCGGTGGTATTGCGGAGCGTTCCATTTTTTTACCTCGCCATAGGTATGCAAATGTTACTTGCCGTTAACGTTCAGATATTTCCGACGGCAGGGTATACGGGCGTCGACGATTTCAACTTGGCGGACCGTCTATGGCATCTGGCGTTGCCGTCGGGCGCCCTCGCTCTCTTCGCGTTGCCAACGATCGTCGAGTACTTCAAGCGACGACTCGCCGTGGCAGCACATGCCCGCAGATCCGAAGTGCCGATTGCGGCGGAGCTTGCGGTGATATTTGCCGCACGTCTTCCGGAACTGCTCTCTGCCGCCGTCGTCACGGAGGTCATCTTTGCGTGGCCGGGTGAGGGGCGGTTGCTCTTCGATGCGACCTTCGCGAGCGGGGCCATCCCTATCATCGCGGGCATCTTATTGTTCAATGCGCTCTTCGTCCTCGCAATACGCGTCGTAGTTCGCGAATTCGTTAGGCAAGCGCCCGGAGATGATTCGGTGTACGATGCGTAAGCGCGCGATTGTATGTGCCGTCGTTGCAGCTCTGGCCGCACTGTGTCTGTTTCTGCTCGACGCGCGGTTGGAGTCTGCCGCATATACGATCGATCAGGCGAATTGGCAGGGAGATCCACTGCCGCCCTGCTTTATCGATGCGAGGATCTGCGGCGGTCACGTTCTTGGGACGGACGATAACGGGTTCGACCTTCTCGCCCGCTTGGTGCTTGCGACCCGAGTCAGCCTGTGGATCAGCCTTCTGGCCGCAATTCTTTCGCTCGCGATCGGCGGCGCTTTCGGTCTGCTCGCTCGCTACGGCGGGCCAGTCATACGATTCACCATCATGAGATTCACGGAGGCTCTTGCGTGTTTTCCAGGATGGGTTCTCTTTGTGGTCGTGGTGATGTTCGCTACCCCGCCCGGTCGCGTGCTTCACCCGGCCGTACTCGCGGCGATAGCGGCGGTAATCTTCTCGCCACCGGTGGTGCGGTACATCGCCTTCGCTCAAGAACTCCGCAAAACCGGACGGCCGCTCCTCAACCGAACTGCGCGCAACTGGGGCGAGCTCATATTGTTCCTCGCAACCGTCGACTTCTTCGGCTGGGGCGTATGGCGGGGCTCGCCTTCGCTCGGCAACCTGCTCAGGCATATGGACATGACTTTTTTGATGTTTTGGTGGATCGACGTGTTTCCCGCGGTTTGCATTCTTGCCGCGGTCCTTTTGATCGAAATTGCCAGACGCCGATTTCTCGTCAAGACCGTGCTTTCGTCCGCTATCGGTGACCGGGGCAAGGCCGGACCATAAGAAAGAGCCGCTACCGAAGTAGCGGCTCTTTGATTCGTCGGAGACTGTTACTCCGGCGGTGTTGCGCTAGCGAGTCCCCATGTTGCGATGCGCGTTGAGCGCCTCGGTAGCGATGGAGTTCAGCGCCTCAAGGTGCGCGCGCGTCACGTCGTCCAGGTGTCCACGTTGCAGCGTGGCGGTCGTGTTGCGCTGGAGGTATCCGAGTTGCATGCGCGCGAGCGCCTGTGCGTCGGCCGGCGTTCCGGGAGCCGGTACGACCCACATATTGGCCATACCATTTGCAAACGAGGTCTGCAAGGTACGCCGAACCGGACCGGCCTTTGCGATCGAACCGTCGGCGATGTCGCCGAAGATACCGTCGCGCGTCCACGTGAAGAGGTCGGCTAGCGTCATCGTGGACCCGGCGCTGTACTTGAAGCCGAGTTCGTCGATGCGCTGAAGACGCAGCGGAGCAAACATTTCGCTTAGCGCCGAAGCCTGAGCGGCGAATGCGATTTGCGCGACACCGACGTCATGACGCGGCGAGGGATTGTAGACCCACGCGCCATCGGTGAAAGCGCTGATCTCGTTATAGCTCAAGAGGCGCAGGACGCTGGGATTGAAGTGCCACGCGGCATCCGAGAAGAGGCGATCGTTGAGCAGTTGCATCGCGTAACGCTCATCCGTCCGTGAAACGGGTGAGAACGGAATCGTCGATCCCGGATCGCCACGATTGGCACGCGAGAGATACTCGCCGCCGATCATGTGAGCGGGCATCGTCGCGCAACGCAGGTAGCCGTTGAGCGGAGCGGAGAAGGCGCGGCGTGCTTCTTCGTAGCCTTGCCCTTCCTTCGGGAAGCGCGCCGCGACGGCATCCATCACGCCATGCAGCATCTTCGTTTGAACGCCGCACCACGCGAGCGGATTGCTCGAGAGCACGTCCTGCATGACGCGCGGATCGACGGAGTGTCCGCTCCCGAACTGAGCGTCCTCATCGGAGGCGAAGCGGTACATCGGATCGGCCCAGCGCGAAGCCCAGCGGTTCAGCGTGGGCAGTTCCGCATTGGGGTTCTTTGCTCCGGTGTACCCGTAGCCGTATTGAATCGCGTAGTAATCGTACGGCCCGAGTACGAGCTGCTGGTGTTCGCCTTGCGGCGTGCCCTTCGGCCAGAGATTGTCGGGCGTGTAGTCCATGACCGAGGACGAGATGCCGTGCGTGCGTGTGAAGGACGCGCTCTGGAGCTGCGCCATCGTGTACGCGCGGGAAGCGATGAAGTTGTGCTGCAGGCCGAGCGTGTGACCGGATTCGTGCAGCGTTACGGAACGGATCAGTTCGATCGCATAGGCCTTCTCGGCGGCTTGGCTATCGGGAAGGCCGCGCGCCGGAGCGATCAGGTAACGGTAGAGACGTCCGGCCGTTCCTTCGACCGCATCGAAGTTGACGCCGACATTGAGTTCTTCGCCGCTGCGCGGATCGTCGAAGATCAAGCCTTCCGCGCCATATGCGGGCGAGCTGGTGTCGAGCCAGCGGAACATGTTGTGGCGAATATCTTCGGGATCCCAATTCGGGTCATTCGGCTGCTGTTGAACCTGAACGGCGTCGAGGATGCCGATCTTGCTGAATGCGTCGTTCCAGGTTAAGAGCGCCGCTCGCACCGTGTCGCGGTATTCTACCGGCACGTCGTTGCTGATGTAGAAGACAAGCGGCCTGGTCGCCTTCGACGGCTGACCCGGCGTCGCCGGAGCGAAGTTCCAGCGCGTCGCATAATAGACCGTGCGCGTCGAGGCGAGGTCGGTCGTGAAGTCGATGAGCGGCTGCTCGAAGTAGCCGACGCGCGGGTCGGCTATTCTCGCAACGTAGCCGTCGTTCGGAGCGGCGATGATGTTGTACGTCATGACAACTTCGATGCTGCGTGCATCGGGCGCATTATCGACGCGAGCGGGCGGCGATGCGCTGGCCCAGGTTTGGCTTACGCGCACGATGTCGTTGTCGGGAAACGCTTTGGCGGCCTGGAAGTACGAACGCGTCGGATCGAGCCGGTACGCGCCCGCGGGGTTGCCGCGCGCGATGCGTTCGAAAGATGCGGAGAGGTCGGCCACGTCACCGAGGAAGAGCGAGGCAAGAATCACGACCTTGCCATCGCCTTGCGCCGAGATCGGAACGACGGCGACGGTCGAGGCGGGAAGCGAGATGCGCGCGCCAAGTTCTTGCGGCGAATTCGGCAGCGTCTGCGAGATCGTGTTCGGCAAACGCACGACGATTGTGTCGTCGACGCGGTCGAAGTGCATGATCCGCGCGGGCGCGACATACGGCTCGCCGGGCGCGGGACCAATGCCGCCGAGGCCGGTCGAGGGAACCGCGGTCTGGATGAAATCCTTGCCGAGCTGATCGTTTGAGAGTGCGAAGTAAATCCTACCGGCCTTCTTGATGATCGGGATTAAGCCGGGCTGAACCACCGCGTCGCGGATGAAGGTCCCGTACGGGGCGGGAGCGCCCGGCGGGGCCGCGGTGACCGCCGGAACGCTCGGTCCAACCGGCGCCGGGGCGGCTTGGGGCACGGCGGCGGGCGGCGGTGTTTGTGCCGCGGCGACCCCTGCCGTTAAGAAGACGACGACGACAATTGCAAAAGGACGAACGAAAGATGCGAGCACCAGAACCTCCGGGACGCGAATAGGGAGCTACCCCCTTCTACAGCCGGGGAGGCTCATACTGCCCTTAAGAGGATTCGGCCGGGACGCTACTGCTTCGGTATGTACTGCGTCTTGTCGGGCAGCATGCCGCCGGTGCTCCCCGAGGTTTGACAGACGTGCTCGCCGGTCGGCGCGGTGAAGCATTCGAAGTTGCGCTCNNACGCGCAGCTCGTGGATCGGTTTACTCTGGTCGGCGGTAAAATTGTAGCTGTCCGAACGCATCCAACTGCGATTGGCGCCGACCCGAAACGATTCGAAGTGGATTGTGACCGTGCCGTCGGAACCCGGCTCGGCCGTGCGCGCGAACGTTTGGCGAATCACTCTGCGATCGCTGACCTGCGCCGCCCCGCCGGCGCCGTCGGCATCCGATGCGAAGCACTTGTGCGGCTGCGCCCGTTGCGCCGCGGTCGGCGCACCCGGACAAGGGCCCGCGACGACGTCCTGGCGCGCCCAATTCAGCGCCTCGCTGCGCGCCTTGCCC
>PLDY01000024.1 GCA_003136895.1 Candidatus Erabacter solicola
CACGTGCTCGCTGCGACGAGCGACGGCGTGCTGATCCGCAACGGCCACCATGGCGAGCGCCTCCGGCGGATCGTGTCGGGCCATCAGCGAGCGCTGGACGCGGTAACGGTCAAAGATACAAAGGGACGCTGCCTGAACCGGCGTGATCCGGGCCGGATCGCCGCGGCCCGGCGTCTTGCGCGGGCGAAGGAACGAGAAGCCAACACCAGGCTCGATGGCTTGCACAAAGCGGCGTTTGCCATCGTGCGGTCCGCCGACGTGATCGGTCTTGAGGCCCTGGATGTTCGTGGGATGACCCGGAGTGCCAAGGGCACCATCGAGAAACCTGGCCGTAACGTTGCGGCCAAGAGCGGCCTCAATCGAGTACTGCTCGATGCGGGGTTTGGAACATTTGCGGCGCTGATACGCGAGAAAGCAGAATATGCTGTTCGCGAAGTGGTCAGCGTGGACGCGAGATATTCGAGTCAGACATGCGGGCGCTGCCTGCACGTCGACCCGAAGAGTCGTCGAAGAAGGCGCTTCTGCTGTGTTGCGTGTGGCTGGACTTGCCATGCCGACGTAGCGGCGGCGCTAGAGATCGGGCGACGCGCTGAGAAGCAGCGCATAAGTGGGCTATCGTGGGCGAGGACCCCGCTCGCGTCGCACGATGCGGCGTGAGGGCACACACTTCTATCTTCGAAGGCACGGATCGCTTAGCGCCGGGAAGGCCGATGCCGCACGCGTAAAGGCTGCGGATGACTCTCGCGTTCCTGCGCGTCGCACTATTGGCCGTTTCGCTGGCACTCGACGTCTTCGCGGTCAGCATCGGCGTCGGCGTGCGCGGCGTGCCGGCCGGCGCGAAGTTTCGCATCGGCGCCGCATTCGCGGCGGCCGAGGTTTCGATGAATCTGATCGGCGCGGGTCTCGGGGCGCTCGCCGGCAAGATGCTCGGCGACGTCGCCGGCTACCTCGGCTTTGCCGCGCTAGTCGGCGTGGGAACGTACATGGTGATCGAGACCCTGCGCGAGAGCGACGGTCAATTCGATCTTTCGCGCGGGTTCGGACTCTTCGTGGCCTCGCTTTCGATCAGCCTCGATTCGCTCGGCGTCGGATTTTCGATCGTCTACATCGGCGTCCCGCTACCGATTACGCTTACGGCGATCGCGGTTGCTTCGATCGCGGCGACGACCCTCGGGCTAGCGTTCGGGCGCGTTCTCGGCAAACGTGCCGAAGAACGCGCGGGCATTATCGGCGGAGTCGCGCTGATCGCGACGGGTCTGCTCTTCGCCGCTCTCAAGTACTTTAAGATCGGATGACGACACTGCGACGCGTTTGGATTGCCTCGGCGATCTATGCGGCCGTCTATTTCATCCTCGGTATCGACCGCTACGTCACATATCGCTCGGGCGCCGACTTGGGCGTCTTCACGCAGAGCATCGCCACGGTCTTTCACGGCTTCTCGAACACGCTCGAAGGCGGCAGCCATTTCACGTTTCACTTCTCGCCGATTTTGTATCTCTGCGCGCCGCTGCTCTTAGCGTTTCATTCGCCGCTCGCGCTGGTCGCGATCCAGTCGATCGCGTGTTCGCTGGTCGCGCCCCCGCTGTACTCGATCGCGCGCCGGCGAATGCCCGAGAACCTCGCGTTCGGCGTCGCGCTCGTGGCGCTGCTCTACCCGCCACTCGCGGGCGTCACGTTCACCGAGTTTCACGAGATTGGCTTTGCGCCCGCGACGGCGCTCGGGCTCCTTTGGGCGGTCGACGCGCGGCGTTGGGGGTTCGCGGCGCTCTTTGCCGCCGTCGCGCTCGGTATCAAGGAAGATCAGGCAGCAATTCTGGCCTTCGCCGGTGCCTTCGGCATCGTCTACTACCTGCGCGTGCGCGATCGCGCCGGCGTGGCGTTCAGCGCGGGGCTCGTCGCGAGCGCGGTTGCGATCTTCGTATTCTTTTTCTCGGTCGTGCGACCGCTCGCCGGTGCGACCGATGCCTGGCATCCGCTTCATTTCTATGCCTGGGATCGAGTCGTCGATTCGCGCGGCACGACGCCGTGGTGGTCGTTCGGACGCCCTGCCTATTTTCTGGAAGCAATGTTGCCGCTCGCGTTCGCCTGCCTGTCATCACCGATGTTCGTGTTGGCGCTGCCGGGCTTCGCCGAATGCCTGCTCTCGCACGAGTCGCTGGCCTACACGATGGGCCAGCACTATGCCGGAGCTTGGATTCCGTACGTGCTCGGCGCCTTCGCGTTCGGTATCGCGCGCATCTATGCGCGGCGGCCGCGCGCCGCGACGATTGTGCTGCGGACATCGATTGGGCTATGTATCGCGATTCTGCTCTTCGCGAGTCCCACGCACTGGGGCCACTTCCTTGGTCCTCGCACGGCGCACCACGCAGCCTTGGATCGCGTGCTCGCGAAGTTGCCGCCGGATCTTGAAGTCGGCACGCACGACGAACTCTACGCTCATCTCGGCTTCGATCCGAACGCCTCGATCGGGCTCAGCCGTAATCCCCGCTACGCGCTCTTCGACCGGACGTACGACTCGGCGGCTTGGGTCAACGAGGTTCGTCCGCAGTTGCAGCGAGGATTGGCGGCCGGGCGCTACCGTTTACTCTCGAGCGACGACGGGATCGATCTCTACGAGCGGGTTGGTTCGTGAGGGACGCCGGAGCGTTGCTGCTGGCGCGGGCGCGCGCGACGGGAGCGCGCTCGCTCGCCGTGGTTGGGACCGCCAAGAACGCCGGCAAGACGGTCGCGATCGCCGCGGTCGCTGCGGCGCTGCACGCGGAACGAACGCCGTTTGGCCTCTGCTCGGTCGGCCGCGATGGCGAATCGATCGACGCGCTGGAAGCGATCGCCAAGCCGCGTCTCTTTCTGCGCGCGGGGACGGTGTTCGCGACGGCGGCGGCGCTGTTGCCGCGGCATCCTGCGGTCGAGATTCTCGAAGTACGTGCCGAACGCGGTGCGCTCGGACCGATCGCAATCGTGCGCGTGCGCGCGCCCGGATTCTTCGAAATCGCGGGACCGTCGAGTGCTTCGGCCGTGCGGCGCATCGTGCAGCACTTGCTCGAGCTGACCGGCTTCGCTGTAATCGACGGTGCCGTGGACCGCATCGCCGCGCTGCGGAACTCGGAGGACGCGATCGTCGTCGCGGTCGGTGCGACGGCCGCAACCCAAGCGCACGCGCTGGATGACGTGTGCGCGCTCGTCGCGCGACTTCGGCTGCCACGCTTCGACGCCGCACGTCCGGCGCTGCATGTCGCGGGCGCGCTGACGGCCGGGATGGCCGCGGAACTCGTACGCGCGGGCGAACGCCGTCAGGTCGTCGTCGCCGACCCGACGCAGGTCGCGTTCGGCGGCCGCGCGTTCCTCGCGCTTGCCGTTCACCTCACGTTGCGCTGCGAACGCGAGTTGCGTCCGATCGCCTGCACCGTCGCGCCACGCTCGCCGCAACGCGCGTTCGAACCGCGCTCGTTTCTGCGCGCCGTGGCTGCCGCGACCGGTCTGCCCACGTACGACGTCTACGCGGGCGAAGAGGCCGCATGAGCGCGGCCTGGAGTCTCGCGAGCGCGAGTGCGATCGGCATCGACTGGCTCCTAGAGGCGATCGCGCCTGCGGGAGATTTTGGGCGGCGGACGCGCGCGGGCGAACGCATCTTTGGGCCGGGTGACGAAGCTGCCGCGCTGGCGGCGATCGCTGCGGTCGATCGGGTGGCGCACGCATTCGCGCCCGCGCGCTTGGATGAATTGTCGGCGACACTGGCCGCGGCGCCCGATCCGGGATTGTTGGTAGCGCGCGCGCTCGCCGGAGATGTTCTCGCCGACGCCGAGTTCTTCGAAGTGCTTCGCTTGCTCGATGCGCTCATTGAGGCGCGCGCGGCAATCGAAGGCTTCGACGGTTTCGAGCTGCCGGATAGTGAGCGCGAGTTACGCGCCGCCCTGGCCGCGGGTCGCAGCCCGCAGCGGACGTTCTATCTCGACTCCGAGTTTGATGCGGAGCTCGCGGCGGCGCGCGAGGCGGCGGCAACGTGTCAGGCTGCCTACGATGCCGCGCGCGGCCGGATTGCTTCGCGCGTCGTTCGTGCGCTGGGCGTTGAGCACGTGCGCGAGGGCGAGTTCGTCGTGATGCGCGATAGCCTCAAGGGAAGCGTTCCGCCCGAGATCCACGTCGTGCGCGAGGCGCCGACGTATCTGCTCTGCGAGCTCGTATTGGATGACGCGGCGCTGGCCACGCTGGCGTTGCGTGCGGTCGCAGACGAGCGTATCGCCGAACTCGAGGAGCGCGTGCGCATCCGACTCTCGGCGCTCGTCCGAGAGAACGCCGCTACGCTCGAAGCGCAGTGCGCGCGTCTCGGCGAGCTCGACGTTCTGATCGCGCGCGCGCGCTTCGCGCAACGCTACGATACGATCGTGCCGGAGATCGTCACGAGCGCGACGCTCGCGTTCGAAGCGGCACACTATCTGCCTCTCGCCACAACGCTCCAGACGCACGGCCGCAGGTACGAACCGGTCTCGCTCGACCTCGCGGGCGCCGGCGTCATCACCGGACCGAATATGGGCGGAAAATCGGCGGCGCTGCGGACCTGCGGCTTTCTTGCGGCGTGCGTCGCGCTCGGCCTTCCGGTTCCGGCGCGCAACGCACGCCTGTCACTCTTCGAAGAGATTACCTGGCTCGGCGCCACGCCCTCGGACGAAGAAGATGCGCGCGCCGAACGCGGACTGCTCTCGGCGTTCGGCGCGGAAATCGTCGAACTGCGCGCATTTTTCGAGCGCGGCGCGCAGCGCCCGCTCGTCCTGATCGACGAGTTCGCGCGCACGACCTCGCCGCGTGAAGGGCGCGCACTCTTGATCGCGTTGCTGGAGCGTCTGCGAACGCTCGGCGTCTGCGCGCTCGCGACGACGCATCTCTCGAATATCGCCGCCGACGCCGGCGTGGTGCACTATGTCGTTGCCGGGCTTCGCGAGTTACCGCCGCAGGCTGAAGGCGCCGTCGATCTCGACGCAGCTTTGGCACAGATCGCGGACGCCATGGACTACAGCATCGCGCGCGTCGCCGAGCGCGCCTTGCCGCGCGCCGACGCCATCGACCTCGCCGGCATCCTCGGCCTCGATGCGGGCCTCATCGCCCGCGCGCGCGAGGTGCTGTGAACCTCGCTCGCGGGCCGCGGCGACCGGAACCCTCCTCCCGAGCGCGAACTTGCGGTTCATGCAACCGCTGATTATCACGGTCGCCGCGGTCGGCGCGGAACTGACGCCCGAACAGACCCCGCATTTGCCGCTCACCCCGGAAGCGCTCGGCGAGACGGCCGCGCGCTGCCAAGCCGCGGGCGCGTCGATCATCCACGTGCACTGCCGCAACGACGACGGGACCAACACGAGCGCGGTAGCACGTTTCAAAGCGGCGCTCGCGGCGATTCGCGCGCGCAGCGACTTGATCGTACAGTTTACGACCGGCGGCGCGGTTGGGATGACGCCGCAAGAGCGCGCCGGCCCGTTGCGTCTGCGTCCGGAGATGGCGACCCTGACGTGCGGCAGCGTGAACTTCGGCGACGAGATCTTCGAGAACAGTTTCCCGATCATGCGCGAGATTCTAGCCGCGATGCGACGCTACGATGTCGTCCCCGAACTTGAGATCTTCGACGCCGGCCACATCGCCAATGCGCGCCGCCTCGAGAGCGAAGGGTTGCTCCAGTTTCCGCGTCACTTCGATCTCGTGTTGGGCGTGCCGGGAGCGCTGGACGCGAACGTACGCAACCTCGTGAACCTGATCGACGCCTTGCCGCCGGACTGCACGTGGTCGGTCGCCGGCATCGGACGGCAGCAACTGCCGATGGCGGTCAGTGCGATCGCCATGGGCGGCCACGTCCGGGTTGGGATCGAGGACAACATCTACTATGCGAAGGGCCGGCTTGCCAGCAACGACGAGTTGGTCGCCCGCGTCGCCCGCATCGCTGTCGAGATGGGAAGACCGCCGGCGACGCCCGACCAAGCGCGTGAGCTACTGGGTCTGCCCGCTCGAACGGCGCGCGACCAGGAATCGCCCCCGCCGCCCCGTAAGCGCAAACGCTCGAACCCCCGGAGGGTGTGACTAGCTGTTCAACTACATCGTGCGCAGGACACTCGAAGCGATCCCGCTCCTGTTGCTCATCTCGATCATCCTCTTTACCATCCTGCATAATGCACCGGGTGGTCCGCTGGCGCCGTACCTGCAGAATCCGCACATCACGCAAGCCGACATCACGCGTTTGGAACACAACTTCGGGTTGGACCGCCCCGTCTGGATGCAGTACCTGGGCTGGCTGAGCAAAGTCGTCCAAGGTGATTTAGGGTATTCGACCTCCAACTCCGAGACGGTCGTCGCCGCCATCGTCGAGCGTATGCCCGCGACGTTCCTACTGATGGGCAGCGCGTTTTTCATCTCGCTGTTCATCGGCGTCGCGTTCGGCATCATTGCGGCCATCCGTCCGTACACGACCGTCGATTATGCGGTCACCACGTTCGCGTTTTTCGGGCAGTCGATGCCGGTCTTTTGGTTCGCGCTGATGATGCAGCTCGCATTCGCGGTGAATGGGGTCACCGCGTTCGGGTATCACATCGCGCTGCCTTCGGCCGGCATCAGTTCGATGGATGAGTTCAACGTCGGAGATCGCTTGCAGCACTTGATCTTGCCCGCGCTCGTTCTGAGTCTGCTCTACTTGGCGACATGGAGCCGCTTCACGCGCAGTTCGATGCTCGAAGTGGTGCGCACCGATTACATGCGGACGGCGGCGGCCAAAGGTCTCGGACAGGGTTACATCATCTTTCACCACGGCCTCAAGAATGCGCTGATTCCGGTCGTCACGATCGTCGCGCTCTCGCTGCCGGGCCTGGTGGCCGGAGCGATTGTAACGGAGTCGATCTTCGCATGGCCCGGCATGGGGCGGCTTTTCTACAACGCGCTGGGCGTCTTTGATTTCTCGCTCTTGATGGGCTATCTGATGATGGTCTCGCTCCTCGTCGTGTTCTTCAACTTACTCGCCGATGTGGCGTATGCGTGGCTCGATCCGCGCGTGAAGTACGACTAGGCGCGGGGTGCGATAGCAATGGCCATGACCACCGTTCCGCAAGCGAATCTCCCCATCGTGCTCGACGAAGATTTTCAGCTCGAACGGCATGGGGTCTGGAAGCGCTTCCGGCGCCACCGGCTTGCATTGCTTGGCGCGATCGTCATCATCACGGTAACCCTCATCGCCATCTTGGCGCCGCTGCTGCATCTCCAGGATCCCAACGCCATCGACCAAGTGCATTGGCTCGGCGATCCGCTCGCACCGGGCATCGCCGGACACTTCCTCGGCACCGACGAAAACGGACGCGACTTGCTGGCGCGCTTGGTGTACGGCGCGCAGATCTCGCTGACCGTCGCGCTTTTCGCCGTCATCATGGAACTGACGATCGGAACGGTCATCGGCGCAATCGCCGGCTACTACGGCGGCTGGATCGACTACGCGTTGATGCGTTTGACCGACGTCTTTCTTTCGATTCCGTTGTTGCCGCTCTTGCTGGTGTTGACCGCGATCGTGGCGGCCTCGTCGAACAAAGCAGCGCTCGGCTTCTGGGTCATCGTCGTGATCATCGGCGGACTCTCGTGGCCGCCGGTCGCGCGCTTGGTGCGCGCCTCATTCCTGTCCTTACGCGAGAAAGAGTTCTGCGAGGCGGCGCGCGCGATCGGCAACCGCGACGGACGCATCATCTTCCGGCATCTGCTCCCGAACGCCGTCGCGCCGATCATCGTTCAGGGAACGCTCGAAGTCGCCAACGTCATCATCTTGGAATCAACGCTCTCGTTCTTGGGCTTCGGGATCCAGCCCCCGACGGCGTCCTGGGGCAACATGCTCGCCAACGCCGAGTCGAACATGGCGATCGCACCCTGGGTGGCGGTCTTCCCGGGCCTGTGCATCTTGATCACGGTGCTGGCCATCAACTATCTGGGCGACGGCGCTCGCGATGCGCTCGACCCCAAGATGAAATAGGGCGGAGGGCGTGCCCTGCGGCGCGTCGCATCTAGCCGGTCGAACACAATGCGTGAGTGGCGAAATTGGTAGACGCACTAGCTTGAGGTGCTAGCGCTCGCAAGGGCGTGCTGGTTCGAGTCCAGTCTCGCGCATGATTCTGAAAGCCTGAGATTCTCAGGCTTTTGGCATTTTGGAGCACTCCGAGGCGGCTTTCTGGCTAGATTACCCCATTCTTGCAAAACCGAAGCGTTGGGTTTACAATGGTGGGCAGTATGAAAAAATGGGTGAAGTAGCCCGCTCGGGCCCGTTCAACTTCGCGGCATGTCGCGACAAATGGAATGAATATCATGGCTAAGACCCACTTTCTCTCAGGTGAGATACCGAAATTGAAACTGGCAAGTTCAGAAGAGATTGCTAAGGCTCGTAGACAGGGTCAAAAGGCACTCGAAACTGAGCCACGTGCAAAATTTGCTTGGTATGACCCCAAGCACGACTCTGTTTCCATTCTATTGAAGAATGGGAATGGTATTGTCATTGAGCGCAAATTTGTGCAAGGCTTGGAAAAAGCAAAGCCTGATGAGCTTAGCGATATTCGCATTGAAGGACTCGGCAGTATTCTGAACTTTGGGAAACTTAATGCTACGTTTAGTATTCCACAATTAGTTGCAGGCTATTTCGGCTCAGAATACTGGATGTTTCGAATTCTGGGGCGAGCTGGAGGCCTGGTGCGGTCTACAACTAAGGCTGCTGCTGCCAGAAGTAACGGCAAAAAGGGCGGACGGCCTCGAAAGTCGGGACAACCTAACGCGGTTCCAATTCGAAAGAGCACTGGAGGTTCATTGAAACCGGCTGCTTCAGGAAAAGCGGTTGAAAGTCATACGGAAACGCATAGTGCGTCTCGTTTGTCTGTTACAAGAGTTATGGGCGCGGCTAAGAAATCTAGTCGTGGCGCTGTGTCTCGGAAGCGTGCGAAGAAATAGGGAGCAGAAATGAGCCGTAATTTTGCGTCGCGCATTCTTCATCACTCCGATCGTGGAAGTGAAGTACGCCGGCAAGGCGTAGCTTGAGGTGCTAGCGCTCGCAAGGGCGTGCTGGTTCGAGTCCAGTCTCGCGCATGATTCTGAAAACCTGAAGTTCTCAGGCCGTTGCCAGCGAAGCCGCGTACTCGGCGTCGGCCTCGCGCAACTCGTCCACAAGCGCAATGCGCCGCATGCCCGGGGGATAGGTGCCGGCGGGATGCGCCGCTAGCCAGTCTTGCGAAAGAACGACAAAATATTCAAAGTTTTCCCACAGCGCGTTGCCTGCAAGACGACGGTTCCCTGCGAGCAGCGGAGCTAGCGATTCCCAGGCGCCGACGGCATTCCCCGAAAACAGTTCGAGCGCCATACCTCGGTCAACCAACAGCCGCTTTACCAATAGCCCGTAATTTTCGTAGGTATTGCCGACTACGTTTATCTTTGTAACGAGGGGCTGGTTCTCGGTCGTACGCGCGCTTCTGGTGAAGTACTGATAGCGAAAGACCGGGTCTTTCCATTTTTCCGGCAACTCGACGAGAACGAATCGCTGAGCAGCTTGAAACTCCGGAGTGGCGAACGTCCGCGTAAATTCATTAATGCCTTCAATAAGATTGGCGCTACGGGCGTGTCGCAGCTGAATGAGCGCCGCCGTTGCGGTTGCGGCGATGACCAGGAAAGTACCGAAAGTAGCCAGAGAATTGAAGAGTTCTAAAGACATGCGGTCCTCCGAGGAGCGAACGTGATTCGCCCGAGTCTTGTCCGAGTCTTGTCAAAGCCCGGCCGACAGAGGGAAAGCGAGGTTGGCGCGCGCGGTCTCGCCTCAAGTTTCAGAAATCGCGGCTTGACATTTTCGGGGGCACGGTGAAGAATTGAGATGCCCACGAAGCATTTCCGATCGGAGGAGCCCTTTCATGCCGTCTCGCGTTGCCCTTATGATTCTCGCGCTTGTCGTCATTGCCGCGGCGCCGGCGCAGGCACAGGTATCGCCGGCTCCCGCCGTCGTTGCGCCATCGCCCGCACCGTCTCCAAACATGATGAATGTGCTCGCGCCTACCTTCGCGACGCCGCCGCTGCAAACGATTACGTTCGAGGGCTGCAATCAGATGCCGTATACGATCTCCGTCTCGGTTGCGTATCCCGACGGGAACACCGAAACCGCGGCCGGCTGGCAGCCGATCGCCGCCGGCACGTGCGCCACGATGGGGCCATTTCCGCTCAACCGGAAACGCTTCAGTTTCTATGCATTTGGTGATCGCGGCCGTAAGGATTGGGTGGGTCCGACCAATTTTTGCGTCAATACGGGCGCATATAAGTTCGAGAACGCCTATCGCGCAACATCGGGCAGTCTGTGCCCCAACCAGGGGCCGACGCGTCCGTTCATCAGCGTGACGCCGGCGATGCTGCTACCCAACGATCCGTCAAAGCGCGACGATCCGGCCTTGAAGTTCAAGTATAACTTCAACTAGCGATCATTACCCTAAGCGGCGTCGCTCGAACCGTTCTGCTCGCGGCGTCGCGAAACGCGCCGCTCAACCGCGTGATGACCGCGCACGGGCTTCGCCTGGGGGCCGGGCGCTTCGTCGCTGGCCGGACGCTCGACGAATTCGTGCCGATCGTCCGTTCCCTCAACGGCGAGGGCCTCACGGTCGCGTCGGCGATCCTGGGCGAAGGTGTCCTCAGCGAACCTGAAACGCGAGCCGTTGTCGCCGGCTACCGCGAGCTGCTCGAACGCATCGCCGCCGAAGGTTTGCGTGCGAATGTCGCGCTGAAGCTGACGCACCTCGGGCTTGCGATCGACGAGCGGCTCGCGGCCGCGAATCTGCGCGAACTCGTAGCGCGGGCCGCGGCGCTCGGAAATTTCGTACGCATCGATATGGAAGAGAGCGCGCACGTCGACGCGACGCTACG
This sequence comes from Candidatus Erabacter solicola, assembly GCA_003136895.1. Classification (GTDB taxonomy): domain Bacteria; phylum Vulcanimicrobiota; class Vulcanimicrobiia; order Vulcanimicrobiales; family Vulcanimicrobiaceae; genus Erabacter; species Erabacter solicola. The sequence goes on from PLDY01000024.1 coordinate 10,888, forward strand.
CATCTACCGCGAACTGCGCGGCTTGGGTCTGGTCAATGTGGGCGTCGTACTGCAAGCGTACCTGTACCGGACGCCGGCCGATCTGGAAGCGCTGTTGCCTTGGATTCCCAATCTGCGCCTCGTGAAAGGCGCGTATCTCGAGCCGCCTGCGCTGGCTTTTCCGCGCAAGGCCGACGTCGACCGGCAGTACCTGAACTTGATTAAGCTTTCGCTGAAAGGTCCGGGTTTCACGGCGATCGCAACGCACGACGAAGCGGCGATCCGGCATGCGATTGCGTTTGCAAAGGCCGAAGGCATCACTCCCGCGGGCCGCTTCGAATTCCAAATGCTGTACGGCGTCCGCTCCAAATTGCAGCGGCAACTGGTGGCCGAGGGCTTTCCGGTGCGCGCGGCCGCGCCGTTCGGGCACGCGTGGTATCCCTATTTCATGCGGCGTCTTGCCGAGCGCCCCGCCAACGTCGCATTCATCCTCGGCAATCTCTTCAAGGGTTGAGTGAGCAAAAGACGCCGGCCATTGCGCGGCGTCTTTGCCCGGTTCGTCGGCCCGGCTTAGGGCGTGTGGTAGACGGCGAAGCGTGCCTCGTAGTCGCGCTGGAACGCATCGTTTTGCTGTTGGACCGTGAGATATTTCGGAACCCAGAGGCCCGGCGTGCTTGCCGGCGCCGGCCGCGAGAGGACGTTTGTCGTCTCGATGGGCTGGGCCGCAGCAGCCGGGCCGGCGAGTGCGGCTAGGAAGAGGAGCGGGATCAGAAGCTTTTTCAGTTTGCACCTCGTTGTGCGGTGATGGTGTGATCGAGCGGCCGCTCTGCACATGTATGCGCGGCGCTGGGCCGGTGGATGACTCCGAAAAAATTTCTCCGGCGAGAGTCATCCGGGCGACGATCGTAGGCGTACGGAGATGTAACCAGTCGTTAGCGGAGGTCTTTCGTGAAGAAACTGCTCACCGGTGCAGTGCTGGCCGGGCTCATGCTTGTCGTCGCGCCCGCGAGCAACGCGGCCGATCCGCCGAAGCTCTTACCGGCCGTCGTGACGGTCCACATGAGGGATTTCAAATACGATCCGACATCGGCTAAGATTCACGCCGGCGACCGCGTCACGTTCGTCAACGACGACGCGGAACCGCACACCGTTACCGCCTCCGACAAATCGTTTGATTCCGAAGGTCTCGATACGGGGGGTACCTGGCAACACGTGTTCACGAAGCCCGGGACGTACACATATTTTTGCGAGCTGCATCCGTATATGAAAGCCGTCGTCATCGTCGAGCCGGCCGTCGCGCCGGCCGCGTAGGAGGATCAAGTGAAGCGTAGCAAATTTCTCGAGCACGTCGCTTGGACGGGCAGCGGCATCATCTGGTCGCTCTCGGCGACCGGCCTGCTGACGGCGCAACCGGCGGAAGCGGCCGCCGCGCCGTTCTCGTTCGTTCAGATCAGCGACAGTCACATCGGATTCGCGCGGCCCGAGAACCCGGACGTCGCGGGGACGCTGCGCAAAGCGGTCGATGCGATCAACGCGTTGCCGCAGGCACCGGCGTTCGTCGTGCATACCGGTGACGTCACGCACCTTTCGAAACCCGAGCAGTTCGATGCGGCCAAGCAAATTCTCGGCACGCTGAAGGCGCCGCTCGTGGTGCTGCCCGGCGAGCACGACGTGATCGGCTCACCGAAAGCGTTCTTTGACGCGTTCGGACGCGGCGACGCCCCCGACGGCTGGTTCGCGTTCGATCAGGGCGGCATGCACTTCGTGTCGCTTGTCAACGTCTTCAACTTCGAGGTCGATGGAAAACTCGGTGCGACGCAACTCGACTTCGTCGAGAAAGATTTGGCGGCGCAGAAGAAGTCGACGCCGATCGTCGTCTTCGGCCACGTGCCGCTCTACGCGCTCTACCCCGCGTGGGGCTGGACGACCGAGGACGGCGCACGCGTGCTGGCGGCATTGCGCCGCTTCGACGCGGTGACGGTGCTCAACGGCCACATCCATCAGATCATCCAGCACACCGAAGGCAACATTCGGTTTGCAACCGCGGCGGCGACGGCGTATCCGCAGCCGGCGCCGGGCGCGGCCGACAAGCCCGGGCCGCTCAAGGTGCCGGCCGATCAGCTCCTCGGCGTGCTCGGTTACCGCACGGTGGAAGTGCGAACGGGCGCGCGCCCCGAAGTGACCGATCACCCACTTGGTTGACGGAGAGCGACGTTGCAGGACCGCATGGTTGCCGATTTTCTCGCGCGGCGGCGCGAGGGGCTCGCGGCGGTCTACGAGACATTCGGGAGTACGCTCTATTCGCTCGCGCGCAGCGTGCTCGGTAGCGACGCCGATGCACAGGATTGCGTGCATGACGTGCTCTTGCGCGCGTGGCAACGGCCCGATACGTTCCGGCCGGCACGCGGCTCGTTGCGGGCCTATCTGATGACCTGCGTTCGCAACGAGGCGATCGGGCGCAAGCGCAGCGCCGCGCGACACTTTCACATCGAAGAGCGCCTCTTCAAATCCGAACGCGCCGAGTATGAGATCGAAGTGGAGGATCACGTGGAAACTGGCCGGCTCCGCCGCGTGATCGCGGCCCTTCCCGCCGAACAGCGCGCGGCCGTAGAGTTGGCCTACTTCGGCCATCTTTCGCAAACGGAGATCGCCGAGAAACTGCAGGTCCCGCTCGGCACGATCAAGAGCCGCGTCGCACTAGCGCTGCGAAGGCTGCAACTCGCGCTGGGCGATCCGGCAAAGGTGACGCGATGAGCGAACACATCGGAGACTCCGCCGCACTCTACGCGCTCGGCGCGCTCGAGCCGGCCGAGCACGCGCGCATCGACGCACATGTGGCGGGTTGCGACGCGTGCCTGCGCGAGCTCGGCCGGGCGGAAGAAGCGGTCGCGACCCTGGATGACGCGAGCTTGCCGCGGATCGAGCCGCCCGCCGAACTCGGCCGGCGTCTGTCGGCTTCGGCCGCGCCGCAAGCGAGCCGGTTGGTGCCGCGCCAGGCGCACGTCGCGCGCTGGTCCATGGCCGCAGCCGCGTGTTTGATATTTATCACAGGCCTGTACGGCGTCGCGTTGTTCCGGCAGTCGGCGGACTTGCGCGCAGCCGTGAAGGGCGACGACCTAGCGTTTGCAACGATTGCGACCTCACATTTCAAGCACGAATCGTTCGTAGCGCGCGAGCCGGGCGCTCCGGCCGCGAAGGTGCTGTATGCTCCCGACGGCGCATGGTTTTACGTCGTCGTCGATAGCGGCGCGTGCGCGTGCCGTGTCGTTGCGCATTCGGCCGCCGGCGAGCGGGATCTCGGTGCGCCGCAATCCCGGGTGACTACGTCCACACTCCTCATCCGCGACTTCCCGCGACCTTTGTCGCTCGATCTGGTGCGCGAGGGCGGCAGCCCGATCGGAGGCGTTTCGCTGAAATACTAACCCGAAATTTGCGGGGCCGCAGCGAAACACTCGCGAAACTATATCTGTAATAGTAGCGGGAAACCGCCCTGTTCAGAAATTGCCGCTGAGGAGCTTGCCCAACCGTGTGGCTGACCCGTTTCGCCATCACCCGCCCCGTCATTACGATCATGTTCTTCATCGGCTTGGCGGTCTACGGCGTCATGTCGTATTTTTCGCTTGGGGTCAGCCTCTTTCCGAACGTCGCGTTTCCCGTCGCCTTCGTGGTCATCGGCTATCCCGGCGCCGCTCCCGCCGAGATGGAGAAATTGATCGTCAAACCGATCGAAGATCAGCTCGACGGCATGGAAAACATGGACCAGATGCGCGCGGTCATCCAAGAAGGCCAGGCGGTCGTCGTCGCGCGTTTCAAGTTGGACACGGATCTCAACTACGAAACGATCGACGTGCAGCGCCGCGTCGATACGGCGCGCGTCAACATGCCGAGCGATCTC
>PLDY01000064.1 GCA_003136895.1 Candidatus Erabacter solicola
AATTCGGCAAAGGCTCGATCATGAAGATGGGCGATTTTGCGGAACGGATGTCGATCGACGTCATCCCGACCGGTTCGATCGCGCTCGACTTGGCGCTCGGCGTCGGCGGCTTGCCACGCGGTCGCGTTGTCGAAATCTTCGGCCCGGAATCAAGCGGCAAGACGACCTTGGCGCTGCACGTGATCGCCGAGGCCCAGAAGATGGGCGGCACCGCCGCCTTCGTCGACGTCGAGCACGCGCTGGATCCCACCTACGCTCGCGGCTTGGGCATCGATCTCGACGCGCTCCTGGTTTCGCAGCCGGATACCGGCGAACAGGCCCTCGATATCGCCGAGATGCTGGTCCGTTCAAATGCGGTCGATGTCGTCGTGGTCGACTCGGTGGCGGCGCTCGTCACCAAGGCCGAACTCGAAGGCGATATGGGCGATACGCACGTCGGCTTGCAGGCGCGATTGATGTCGCAAGCCTTGCGCAAGTTGACGGCCGCGATCTCGCGTTCGAAGTGCGTGATGATCTTCATCAATCAGTTGCGCGAAAAAGTCGGCGTGATGTTCGGCAGCCCCGAAACCACCTCGGGTGGCCGCGCGCTCAAGTTCTACGCGTCGGTTCGGCTCGACGTGCGCAAACTCGAACAGATCAAGGTCGGCCAAGATGTCGTCGGGACGCGTACGCGCGTCAAGGTCGTCAAGAACAAGGTCGCGCCGCCGTTCCGGATGGCCGAATTCGATATCACCTACGGCAAGGGCATCTCGAAGATGGGCTCGATCCTCGACGTCGCCCTGGAGCGCAACATCGTCGGAAAGAGTGGCTCGTGGTACACCTACGGCGATGTGCGAATCGGCCAGGGACGTGAAAACGCGAAGGCCTACCTCGAGGAGCACATCGATCTCGCCGACGAAATCGGAACCAAGATTCGCGAAGCGCTGAAGGCGACCGTTTCGAGCAACGGCGTCGCGGCGCTGGTTACGGCAGCCCGTGCGGGCAACGAGGAAGAGTAAGGCAGCGCAGCCGCGCGGCAGCGCCTTCGCAGCGGCGCTGCGCGCGCTTGCCTTGCGGCGCTTGACCGAAGCGCAACTCTGGGCGCGGCTCGAGGCGAAGGGATTTGATGAAGGCGCGACTCGTGAGGCGGTCGAGCGTTGCAAGGCGCACGGTTACGTCGACGACCGTCTCTTCGCCCAACTTTTCGTCGACGGGCGGCCCAAGGCCGTCGGAAACGCGCGCTTGATTGCCGAACTCGTGAAGCGGGGAATCGAACGGGAGTCGGCGGCCGCGTCGGTCGCTCGCGCCGCGCACGACGAAGATGCGCGCCTCGTCGCCGCCGTCGACAAACTTTTCCGAACGCGCCCGTCGATCGGCTATCCGAACGCAGCGCGTGCACTGGAACGGCTCGGATTTCCGGCATCATCGATTTACCGTCATCTGCGCTCGCGCGCAACCTTGGAATTTGCTGAGACGTAAGGTCTTCCGAGGATTCGCGCTCGCTCCGCGCTAACAGGGCAAGATGCGGCCCCTGATCGCGGCGGTTCTCGCGGCGAATTTCTTTTTTTGTGCGACTCCGGCGCGTTCGCTCGAACTCGAGTCGATCGCCAAGGCCGCTTCCGAATACCACAACCCGAACGCGCGCCTCGAAGCGATGTATCGCGCGGCGTTGCTGAACACGAGCCAACAAGCAACGATAGCGAGCGACGGTACCGCATACGTCAAGACCGGCGATATCCCGGCGGAGTGGCTGCGCGACGCAAGCGCGCAAGTCCGCCCCTACCTGTTCTTTGCGAAGAGCGACGTGCAGGTTTCGTCCCTGCTACGCGGGATCATCGCGCGCGAGGGCAAGTACCTGCAGGTCGATCCGTATGCCAACGCATTCACGGTCGATTATCGCGTCTGGGAAGAGAAGTTCGAGCTCGATTCGCTCGCCTATCCGATCATTCTCGCATGGAGTTACTGGAAGGCGACCGGCGACTCGTCCATTTTCACGGGCGATCTCTCGCTCGGTTTTGATAAGGCGCTTGAAACGATGGAGCGCGAGCAAGATCATTCGCGCAATTCGAAGTACACGCACAAAGAACTCCGCGACGATGCCGGCAATCCGCAGCCGAACCAGGTCGCATACACCGGGATGATTTGGACCGGCTTTCGGCCCTCCGACGACGCCTGCAAGTACAACTATCTGATCCCCTCAGAGATGATGGCGGTGGTGGCGCTCGGCGATTTGGAAGAGATCCAGCGCGAAGTCTATCGGAACTTGCTCAAATCGAATCGCGCCAAGACCCTGCGCGCCGAAGTTCAGGACGGGATTCAGAAATACGGCGAAGTCTTCACGCCGAACTATGGCTACATTTACGCCTACGAAGTCGACGGACTCGGCCACCAGACGCTGATGGACGATGCGAATATTCCGAGCTTGCTCTCGGCGCCGTATATCGGTTACACCAAGACCGATAGCTTCGTCTACGTCAACACGCGCCGCTTCTTGCTTTCGAAGGATAACCCGTACTATTACGTCGGTTCGATCGCGCGCGGCATCGGCAGCGCACATACGAACGACGGATACGTCTGGCCGCTCGCGTTGATCGTTCAGGGGCTGACCGCGTCCTCCGATGCCGAGAAGCGCGACGTGCTCAACCAACTCCTGGCCAGCGACCCGGGCGATCATCTCTTGCACGAGTCATTCGATCCTAACGATCCCAACAAGTTCTCGCGCAAAGATTTCGGCTGGCCGAACGCGCTCTTC
>PLDY01000030.1 GCA_003136895.1 Candidatus Erabacter solicola
AAAACCAAAAAGAGCCCGCCGCTGATCTTGACGTAGGGGCTCTCGGGGGTGTAGGGTATCTACATGGTCGAAGGAGGCCTCGTCGCAATGTATATCGTTCAATTCCAAACGAAGAACGACGAACAAGAGCATGAGATCTATTTCGAGGGACAAGCCTCGGAGATGCACGCCCGCGAATTAGTGCAAGCCCTTGCCGGCGCGAGCAACGTCGGTCAAATAAATCTCATATGGAGAGGGAGTTTCTTCCTCCCGACGAGGCTTGGAGCATGAATTGGAAAAGTCGCCCGCAGATTAAGTGGTACGCGCATTTTGCAACTGAGCGCGGCATAGTTTGGGGCGAAGAATTCTATGCGGATCACGTGCTAACGGCCGAAGCTGTTGCCGGTCAAAAAGCTCGGAAGTACGGCAAAGATGTTTTCGTTGTCGTATACCGGGCCGATTGAAATGCGAATACCCAAACGGCGCTGCTCTGCGCCGAATTGCAAAGAGCAAATCGACCCTGAGAAGGTGGCCTTTGCGAAAACCCACGGGCTCCCGTTGCCCGACTACCATTCGCGCGCGTGTTCTATGCGTGCGTATCGCGCGAGGCGTCGGCTTCGCGACGAACCAATCTCCGAAAAGAAAGAGAGTCCCCGTCGTGGCAAAATCTAGAAGGACTACTATCCCACAGCAGCGTGCTGGATCCGTCAATAATTCGGACGGTTTCTCGTTCGGCGAACATGGCGCCGGCTACGCCCAGAAAAATGAGTACGCAACCAAGGGCCTCATCTTCGACATCGAGGAAGTCAAATACGAAGAAGGCGCCGGCTTCGACGGCGCCGACCGCTGGGCCGTGTCTGTTCGCCGGCACGACTCGAAAGAGGTCGAGATCGTCACGCTCGGCAGCAACGAAAAGCGCGACGAGCAAATGCAGGCGGCACTCGACTACATCGAAACGCATGGCTTGGTGAAGAACGTAACTTTGAAGAAGAGCGGCCGGGCCTACTTCTTCGAGAACGTGAAAGCGCCGAAGTAAGTGCGGCGCAAAAAGCTAACGTCGTATGCCGGGTGGTTCGTCGTCGGCTTCTTCTTTGGGGCCTTGTTCGCCGTTGCGGTCTATCATCCGTGATGGCGCCGCTGGATCCCGAAATTCTCGCAGCGCGCGACCGTCTCGAGGCAGCGCGCAAGGCGGGCGTGCGCGCGCGGAACGCCCAGGAAAGCGCTCGCGCACGCTTTGACGACGCCTCGATCGAGGCGATGGCCGCAAGCGTGGAAGAGCAGCAGGCGGAGCTGGCCCTTATCGCTGCCGTGCTGGCAGCGGACTAAGGGAGAACGCCATCCGTTCCGAAAACGTGAGGAGCCCCGGCAGTCGCTGGCCGGGGCTCCTCGGGAGTCAAGGAAGGTCGATTCCTCGTGCCGATTTTACCACAACCTCGCAGCTTGGTCCTCTTCTAATAGATGGCAGCGCGCAGGTCTTTAGCCTCTATCGAGGCGATCAGGAACGCTCTCGGCGAGTTTCGGCCCTTGGGCGGGTCGACGCGGCGCTTCGTGAACGTCTCGACGGGCGAAGTCATTTCCCGGCGGGCGCATCAAACGGCGCTAAATTTGCAGCGTTTCGGCCTGAAGGTGACGCCCGAACGGGCTGCGCTGCGCCCCGAACGGCTCGCGTACCGGGGCCCGGAACCTTTCCGCACGCGCCTCGCGCGCGCGTACCAAGCCGAGCACGGCTTACCGAATCTGCGCAAAGTGCAGTCGAGCGGGGACTTCAAAGATGAATACCGTGCTTTCCAATCGCTCCAGCGCAAAACAAGAAAGACTTCGGCCGACGCAGATCGAGCGAAGCTCTATCGCTTCTTCGAGCAGTACGACGAACTCTATGACGACGACGGCGACCGCTACGTTAGCGAAGCCTAAGACCTTCGTTGCGTGGGATGGCGAAGGTCTGAGCGTCGGAGACGGTGAGGCGCAGCCTTACGTGCTGCTGCTTTCGAGTGCCGGCGACGAACTTTTCGACCGAGGCGGCAAAACACTTTCGACGCGCGATTGCCTCGGTACGCTGTGGGCCGCATACGAACGCGACTGCAAGGCGACGTTCGTGATCTTCGGAGGGACCTACGACTGTTACCAATTCTTCGCCACGGCCAGCAACGTTGCGCTCAAACGTATCCATCGCGCGGGCAATCTTGAGCCTGATCTGGACGACTACTCAGCCTTCGCCCGCTCTTTCACGCGAATCCGAGGCACGCCGTTCTTGGTGCGCTACATTCCCCGCAAGGCGCTGTTCGTGCGGCATTTACGCAAGCGTGGCCGGCTCGTCTTATATGACGTGTTTGGCTTCTACCAATCGACGTTCGTTCGCGCTCTTGAGGCGAATCTTCCCGACTATCCCGAAACGAAGTCAATTGCTGCAATGAAGAAGCAGCGGGCGACGTTCAGCATCGAGCAATTCGATGAAGTGAAAGCGTATTGTGCGCGCGAAGTGGACGCTCTCGCACAGCTCGCAACGAAATTAGAAAGTGATTTGCGCGAGGCCGGCATTGCCGGGCTGCGCGAATGGAGCGGGGCCGGTTCTCTCGCTCAGTACGTTCTCCGATGCGAAAAAGTCGATGCGCATATCGGCGAATTGCCGAAACAGATCGAACGGGCCGCGTATCACGCTTATTCGGGCGGCCGCATCGAATTGTGGCAGCTCGGCGACTTTCAAGGAAGGATCTACGAACATGACCTCATTTCAGCATATCCAAGTGCTATGCTCGCGCTGCCATCGCTTAACGACGCTCACGCAGGTTGGCGTCGTCTTTCCCATGACGGAATTTCTTGTGCCTTTGCGCTGCTCAAAGTGCGCTGGCGCTTTGAACGTAGCGGCGGTGCTCGTGCCTTTCCGTTCTTCTACCGAGAGGGAAACGACGCCATCAAGTATCCGCGCGCAGGCGAAGGATGGTTCTGGAGCTGCGAAGTGGATGGCGCTCGGGCTTGTCTTGACTTGGGCCTTCTTAACGGGAAAATTGAGATTCTCGAAGGATGGGAGCTGGTCGACGATTCCGGTGGGGAAGCAAAACCTTTCGGCTTCGTCAAAGAGCTGTTCGCACGGCGCCGTGCAATGCTTGCTGTGCAGAAACGCGGAGGAGCAGAGAATGTCTTAAAACTCGCGCTGAATTCGATCTACGGCAAGCTATGTCAGAATCGCGGCCGGCGCCGGTTCTTCTCGATTGCGTGGGCTGGGTACATCACCGCGCTTACGCGCGCGAAAATGTATCGGCTTGCCATGACGGATCCCGAAGCCGTCGTGGCAATTGCAACCGATGCAGTCTATTCGACGCGGCCGTTGCCATGCGATATCGGGACCGACCTTGGGCAGTATGAAGTTTCAGAGTACGAGCGTGGAATGTTCGTGCAGCCCGGCGTCAGCTTTCTATGGAAAGATGGCAAACGCGTCGACCGTTATCGGGGCTTCGATCGTAGAACGCTTGACCCGGACGTCATTCGCGATGCGTGGGCGCGACACAAACTCATAATTAAGGCGACGGTGCATCGTTTTACCACACTCGGCACAGCCATCGCTGGGCGCATGGACCGCAAGGAGCAAATCGCTCGGCTCGTAGAGGCCGAAGCGCATCGGACGTGGTATGAGCCCGAAAAATTGCCCCAAGGCGTTACGCCTGATTGGTTCTGCGTGCAAGGTCGCTGGAAGATATCGGGCGAGTGGGCCGACGTGCCGCGCCGGCTCCTTGATCTTTCTAATAGGCCTTACAACCGTTCTTATAATGAGGACAGAGTTTGGGGCAACGCCGACGACGTGGCAACGCAGTACGGCATGAACAGCGACGAGCTGCGCGCGTGGCTTGCGCGCCCGGTCAAGACGTTCCATGCGCATCGCTCCGCACTCGAAGAAAAGCTGCGCCCGCAATTCGAGCTGCTGACCGATGGCGAACTGCGCGACTTATCGCCGCCGGTTTTTCGGAGCTGGCGCGACCTGCCTCGCACGCTCGATATATGGGCGCAACGCGGGAAGCGACTGTTGCCGGGGCCGATCTTAGGGTTTCATCCCGAGCGTGGGCTCGTGCCGCTCGTGCCGGCCGATGCACTTTGTCCCGATCTCATCAGCAAAGAAAGTCCGAAGATGGCAGTCGGGCAGCACGACGACGACGACGTTGCCGATTTAGAAGAGGAGATTTTCTAACATGATTGATTGGTGGGTTGTGCTCGGTGCCGTCGCCGGCTTTATGCTCGGCTGTGCCCTTTGCGGGTATCTCGCGCTGCGCGACGAAGCATCGCGCTACTAAAGGAGGGCCTCGATGAATGGAAGCGACGACAACAGAGACGGTCACGGAGACGGTCACGGAGACAACGCCGGAACCGGAGACGGCGCCGGAAGCGGCGCAGCTCGCGGCCGGGGTCGCCCTCGGGGCAGCCTTAGCGGCGGAACAGGTAGCGGCGCAGGCCGTCGAAAGCGAAAGAAGCATCGCCGAAAGACTGCAAGAGTCCGCGTTGCGCATGGAAGCGGCGGCGACGAGCCTAGCAGCGTCGGCGGCGGTGATCCTAGCGGCGGAGACGGAACCGGAGCCGGAACCGGAGCCGGAGACGCCGATCATCGTGGAGACGGAGCCGGATACTTCGACGACCTCCTCGGAACCGGAGCCGAAGAAGGAACGAACGGGGATAATGAGGCTGCTCCTCGGTCGGTAAATCCGAGCGACCTCGACAAACTCGCAACCTTTCGTGGCCCCAAACTCGCGCAAATGCTCGCGGCGACGTGGCTCTCTGCGTGCGGAATGCTTGCAACGGCGCCCGGCTTGCAGCCCATGCGCATCAGCGAAGATGAAGCAAAAACTTTGGGACAAGCGTGGGCAGCGTACATCGAAAGCTTCCCCGGAGCAAAGCGGCATGCAGCGCTCAAGATGGTGCAAACGATCATGCCCTCGATCATCGCGTTCGGTACGACCACGCTCATCTTCTTACCGCGCGTGCAGCTCATGCAGGCAATGGCGCAGCAGCGCCCGCAACGCCCGCCGACGACCGAGCCGACCATCCCGCCACCTTGGCGCGCTGCGCAGCCTCCGCCGGTAGAGGGCCCATCGCCGGGCGCTCCTTCGCGTGAAGAGCGGCGCGACATCATCGACGGAATGGATCTGTGAGCACCCTCGACCTCGACGACCTGATCGCAGAAGCGCGGGCCTGGATTCAAGTCGGCTACCTTCCGCCACCGTCGTACAAAGGGCGCAACGGTGTTCAGATTATGGACGACATGATACGCGAGTGCCGAGAACTGCGCGAGCGGTTGGGCGCTGCTTTAGTTTCCGAACAACGCGCTAAGGAAATGGCGCTGAGTCAAGGCGACGCGCAGGTTAGGATGGCGCTCGAATGGACGAACATGGAGCGGCGCGCCGAGAAAGCCGAAGCAGAGGTCGCGCGCCTGAAAGTATTTGTGTCGCGCCATACAGACGGTTCTTGTACGAACCCACTATGCGATTGTGTAGAGGCGAAATTACACCGCGCACAGGCGACGGTCGAGCGGGTGCGGGCCTATGCCGCTGCGACACGCGCTGAAGGCGGCGCTTTGTACGCGGACCAAACAGCCGACGAACTCGACGCCGCGCTGGAGGCGAAGCTGTGAGCATTTACGAACGCGGGTTACCGATTGTCGGCGAGCAAGTTGATGCGCTAGAGACGACGGTCGTGCGAATGCCGAATGGCAAGACGGTCGAAGTGCCAATCGTGGCCGTCGTGGCCTTCGGCGAAACGAGTCTCTTCCAATTACAACAGCTCATCGAAACGACGGTCACGGCCGTGCTGAACAAGCGGGCCGTGGCAGCGGCGGTGAAAGGCAATTCTAAAAATGGCAAACGGCGCTAGTCAGAAAAAACTGTCGAACCGCGAGCGGATTATTCGCATCGTCGGAAAGATCTTGACCTCGCCGGCCATTTCCGAGAGTCCCTTTGCGCCGCTCATTCATTTGCAGCGGCGTGCGATTGCGAACAAGCTGCAAGAAATGCAGGAGTCCGAAGCGACGAGCATCGTAAACGGCCTGCGCGACCTTTTAAAATGAGCTGGCAGCGGGTGTGATGGTGACACTATGAATGGCCGAACGCTTACCAATGCTTCTGCGGCAGATCGGAACGGAACCGACTTTTACGCTACGCCGCGCGAAGCCACAATCGCGCTGGCTTATGTTCTCAACCTTGCGGGGAAGCGAGTCTATGAACCCGCGGCGGGGAAAGGGCACATGGTGCATGCCTTGCAGGAACTTGGCGCTATTCTGACTTTTGGTGATCTTTACCCGGACGGGTTCGATTTCACAAAAAGGACGCCTTACGCCGGGATTGATTGGATTATTACAAACCCGCCGTTTTCACAGTCAGAAGCGTTCATTAAATCTGCCCTTGCGTGGAATCCGCGCATCGGAGTTGCGCTTCTCCTGAAGAGTCAGTATTGGCACGCGGCTCGTCGCTATAAATTGTTTCACGAACATCCGCCTAGTGCTATTATGCCGCTAACTTGGCGACCAGACTTCCTCTTTGGGTCGAAGGGCGGCGCTCCAACAATGGAGGTTGCGTGGAGCGTCTGGATTCGAGGATATGGTGGCCCAACGCAATACGTTCCGCTTCCTAAGCCAGACGAAATCCCTACGACCGGAAAGCGCGGGGGCCCAAGATTGTTGTACTCAGATGCTCTTCTCCGCGCCGTCCACAAGGACGAAGACGATGCGAGGTGCCCGAATTGATCCTTCAGCCGAAGCATCTGAACCACGAAACGGGCAATTGGGAAGGCTCGCATGGTATGTTCGTCGGTACGACCGGCTTCGGCAAAACCTATCTCGCTGCGCACGCCCTCGAAGAGCGCCGGTACGTAGTCGTGCACGATGCGAAGCGCACGTTCCGCGAGAAAGAATGGATTGACGAACGCTGGACCGTGTGCGAAACGGTGAACGATGCGATCAAAGCCAAGACAAACAGGATCTGCTATTCGCCGAATCGGTTCGAGCTGCGCGACGAAGAGACGCAAGAAAAATTTTGGGAGTGGATTTTACGGCGCGGGCACACCACAACACTGATTGACGAAATGACCTTAGTCGCCAAAGGCCGCTACATGCCGATGGCGCTCATGGACAACTACGCTACGGGCCGCGAGCACGGCAACGAAATTTTGGCCTGCACGCAGCAGCCGGTCGAAGTGCCGAATCTCGTCTTCACGCAGTCGCGCAGCTATTACGTGTTCTACTGCGCGCTCGGCTCGCATCGGGACAAAATCGCTAGCTTCGTGCCAATCGACCCGGACGCCATCGCCAACCTCGAAGAGCGCCAATACTATCTCTACCGGGACACCTGGAAGGCCCCGATCGGGCCTTGCATCTTGGAAGAAGACGGGGCCGAAGAGGAGGAACCCGCCCCGGCCGCGTAGACAGCGGCCAACCGTCGCCCCTGGGCCTCTCTCACACATCAACGAGAAAGGCCAAGCAAAAAATGTCCGCAATGCCTCCAGGTCAGTCAGGGGCGTCCAACACCGCCGCGCAGCAGCGGCGAGCGCTCTTACGGTCGTTCCGCAAGAACACGCGTAGACGCTGGCAGCTCTTCTCCGATGCGTTCCCCTCAACTATGGGCGTCGGTCAGTATGCAGGCGTGGTCCTTCCGCAAGTCGGTATGGCCTCGGCCGTCTACCTCTACTTCCAAATTCGCGTTACGGATACGAACGCGGCCCCGTCGCTGGCGAAGCTGCCGCGCGGGCCGTTCAACTTCGTCAAACGCGTGCAGCTCGTCACGAACCTCGGTTCCAACAACATCTGGGACTGTGACGGCTGGAACACGGCCTACAACAATCTCACCAAAAACCTCGTATCGGCCCGGCAAGATGCGATCATGGGCAACGGCTACGACGTAGCGCTCGGGACCTCCGACTACCCGGCCACGCCGCGCTTCCAATACCCAGCCGTCACGGTTCAGAACAATGTCTACAACATCAACTTCGTGCTGAGGCTCGATATCTCAAACGGCACGGGGATGAACTTTACCCAGGGGCTCTTCAATTTGCAGGCGCCCCAAGTGCAGGCCTCGATCAATCTTCAGCTCGGGCAACTCACCGATCTGTACGCGAACGCTTCGGCCGACGTGTGCACGGTCTCGGTCAACGTGACGCCGCTCATCGAATTCTTCCAGATCCCGAACGCTCAGCGTCAGGTAGCGCTCCCCTCGGGCGCGCTCCATTGCACGCTCCAGCAGAACCTAGCGGTGGGCGTCTCGCCCATCCCGTACCTGATCCCGCGCCAGGGCATCCTGTTACGGCTCCAGCAAGAAACCGTGCTGAACGGCCTGCTCGCAATGGGCGGCAGCTCGGGCCAAGCGCTCACGGCCGGCAACCCGCCAACCGCGGGCATTGACTCCTACGAGCTGAAGCTCATGAACAGCGACTCGATCTACAATCAGCCTTGGTGGCTGAAGCGGCAAATTTTCCTCCAGGAATTCGGCGCTGCCGCCGACTTCGTCGGAATGGATTTGCACGAATTCTTTGGCGCGATGGATATGCCGGCACGCGGCGACTTCCGAGATGCAATCGATACGGAAGCCGTCACGACCACGGCCTTCAACACGTACCTGAATTCGGCCGCAACGCTCGGCAGCAACAACAACTACGTCAACCTCACCCGCGAGCTTATCATCCCCTTCTCGATGGCGGCCGCGGGCATCACGCAACAGGCAGGTGCTTAGATGGGGCCGTCAACCTATGATATCGGCGTCGATTGGATTGGCGACCCAACAGGCGTCGGCGATTCGCCTGGCCTGGTCGCCACGAGCGGCTACTCGACGGGCGTTATGACTGACGACGGGCAAGTCGGCGGGAACAACACCCCCGCAAAAACCTCCGGCGCTCCGAAGGGCAATTGGATCGAAGGGCTGATCTTCTCGGCAGTCGTTATCGTGATGATTATGTTCCTCGTGCATCGCTTCGGCGAGCCGAAGGACGATTTTAAGAATCCGAAGGCGTCGGCGTGGACGGTGCTCATCTCGGCTCTGTCGGCCGTTGCGGTCATTCCCCTCATCAAACTCAGCACGGCAAGTCTCGCAACGACGAAACTGCCGTTTACGGCGGGCCTGAACACCTACGTTCAGGCGAGCTGAGTGGAGAAGAAATGTCTGAACGCGAGCATTGGGCGCTTGCTGTGGCGGCAGCGCTCGTGCTCGCAGTCGGGGTAGAAGAAGTCCCCAAGGTTGCGGTGCCGTTCACCGCGCTCATCATCATCGTTATGCTCCTCGGTTGGAAAGGATTTAAGGCAACAGCGTGAACGCACTCGAAAAAATCGCGATGGGATTCATCGGCTTGGCCGTCGTGGTCGCTCTTGTGGCGGCACGTTCGAATACCTCGCAAGTCGCAACCTCCGTCTTTACCGGCTCTTCCAACCTGTTCGGCTCGATCTTAAAGCCGGTTAGCTAAAGCATGAAGACGGCAAATGCGGCGCTCGTCATTGCAGCGGCGATTCTGCTGCTGTGGCTTGTCACGTCCGGGCGCACGAAGAACCTTTCTGCTGCGTGGGCAGCGCTCATGGGCAGCACCGGCTTCGTGCCTGGTGGCAGCGGCGTAGCCGGCGGCGGCGCCAGCGGCTCGTGGGCTCCTACAACGGGCGCCCCCATGACTTCCCCGGTCGGAGCCGGCGGCGTCTCCTTCAATCTGCCGGCGTTCCCGAGCGGGATCAATACCTCGCTGCCCGGCCTTGGCTTCGGAACCGATCTACCCACCCTCGCTATGCTTGGCGGGAACACACCCGCATGACCGAGCGCTGGGGCGAACAGACTAATCTGGGCCTAGGAGTCGTCGAAGATTCGTTCGTCGACTACGAGCATGCGCTACGCGCTGCGCGCCCGTATCTCATGCGAGGCGACCAAGTCTACCTTCCTTCCGAGCCGGCGGCGAACGCTGCCTGGTGGTCGGGCGACGGCTACGAGCCAAGCGATCTTCGCTTGCACCGCTCGCTTTCGTCCGTGCATCCGGTGAACATCGAAACGCTCGGGCGCGAAGAAGGCTTCGTGCTCGAGATGCCGGGGCCGTATTCCGAGATTGCCATCGCACGGCCGAATCAATGGGCGCTTTCTGATCCGACCGATCTGTGGGATTTTGGGGACGTACCGATCTGGTCGCAACCGATTCCCGTCGAGCCGAATTTCCAGAACTACGACGGCACCGCAGGAGGCTGGTAGATGAGCATTCCCGAGCTGACTCTTTGGAACGAACTCGCGCTCATGGTCTTTCCGTTTACCGTCGCGATAAGCTGGGCGGCGGGCTGCATGGTAGCGCGCCGGCTCTTCGGACCCTAACGTGGCCTTCTCCTTAAAGGAAGATTGGCCGATCATCGCGGTCGTGCTGCTCGGTATCGTCGCGCTCGTCATGCTCTCTTCGGGCGGAGGCGCTTCGGCCGTCTCGACCGGCGGGCTCTCTTCTTCCGATATGACGAGTCTTCTGACCGGGCAGAATTCGAATGCGGCAGCAATTGAGGAGGCCCAGCTCGCAGCTTCGACGCAAGCGATGTCGGCGCATGAGACGGCCATCACCGGGCTCATCGCGGACCTCTCCAACAATAGCGCCGCACTTTCGCAATCGTCCTTGGCTGCGCAGATCGCTGAATACCAGGCGTATCAGCAAGAGCTAGGGACGGCCTTCGGGCAATCGACGGCGCTCACGCTTGGTACGGCGCAAGTCTCGGCACAGCAGGCCATCGCGCAGCAGCAAGCGAGTGTGCAATCGTCAGGCAATTTCCTCAACTTCCTCAGCTCGCTCTTCGGAACTGCGAAGAGCATGTTTAGCGGCATTCCCGGCCTCGGCAGCACGGCGCCTGTAAACGTTCCCACGGTGGCCTAGAACATGGCGCGCCGCGTACTCCAAGGCGAATCCATTTCGCTGAACGTTCCCGCAGACGGTTTTTCAACTTCTGATCCGACCGCGGTCGCGCCGCCGGTTACGCCTGCGCCGGTTGCAGCGCCTGTCGCTGCTGCCACCCCGACCGTAACGACTACGAGCGGCACGCCGAGTGGGATCTATCAGCTCACGCCCTCTATGCTTTCGCAGCTCGAGCAAGCCGTCTCGGCGGCCTTCCCTTCGGGGTTCGGATCGAACGCAAAAGTGACCGTGACGAACGGACAGATTGCCGACAACATCACGAACTTTTTGGCGGCGACCGGGCAATGGTCGAGCGCGATGCTGCAGCTCGTGCATGACTCGGCGATGGGCGTCCCAGGCGCTTCGAACCCTGCGGGCGTAGAAGAATCGAAGTCGAACAACCTCTCTGCATTCGTATCGCAATGGCTCGGCCCAATTGAGTCGTCGCTCAACGGTGCGCTCATTGCGCCTCCGAGCGCCGGCACAGGCAGCGGCACTACCGGCTCGAACGTCGGTACGGCCGATGCGACGAGCGCGACCATCGCTTCGCTCCTTTCGCTGCTCGGAGGGAATTCATCGCAAGGCCAAGTCACGCCAGCTTCTTCCGCTACGCTGCCCTCGGCGCCGTACTATGTTGCGCCGGTTTCGGGTGGGAGCGGGGGCATCAACCCCATCGCGATCATCATTCTGCTCGCGGCCATCGGCATTGGCATCTGGTGGTACATGAAGAAAAAGAAGCATCACGCACCGGCGGAGGCCCATGCCGAATGACGTTCCCCGATCTCGAAGCGCTCTGGATTAAAGCCGGCGGTCCGCCCGCCCTCGCTTCGACGATGGCTGCGATTGCCGGAGCCGAGTCGACCTTCGGAACGAACGTAAACAATCCATCGAATCCGAACGTCAAAGGCATTTGGCAAATCAATACGGCTGCGTGGCCGCAATTCGATGCGCAGCGTCTTGTAAGTGATCCGCTCTACAACGCACAGGCCGCAGTCTACGTCTATCAGCAGCAAGGACTGACCGCATGGGAAGGCTATACAAACGGTACCTGGCAGAGCTTCTTGCAATCAAGCGGCGCTTCTGATTCATGGGCTGCTAACAAGACGGCGGGCGTCGTCGCGCACGCGCAGGCGAGTGAATGGCCGGTTGCAACGCAACGCCTTGTAGCCGTGCCGGTTGCTCTTGCACTCGGCTGGATGCTGTGGGGGGCATTGCATTGACGAATCCTTTTCCGAAAGGCTCGCTCGTTAATCCCGGAGGGGAAACAGCGCCGCCCATCTATCCGAATGCTCCGGGCGGAAGCGCGGCCGGTGCAACGCTCAAGGCGCTCGTGATTGACCCGCTCGCGGCCGAAGGACTCGGCTCGTGGCCTGCGACCGTCTTCATCGGACTCGCAGCGGTCGGGCTCTTGCTCGTAGGAGTTTGGTCGCTTGTCGGTGGAACGACGGTACAAGTCGTTACGACGGCAGCGAAGGCAGCAAAGTAACATGGCGATTATTCCGGTCATTCCGCTCGCACGGTTTCAGTCTACCCAAGGGCAAGCGAACAAAGCGCACGGCGTCTACATTCCAAGCGTGCTCAGCATTGCCATCACGAACATCGGCTACTCGATTCGCGATACGCTCGGCGCGCTCAATGGCCCGCTCTCGGCAACGTACACCGACTGGGAATCGCGCCTGGCCGTTATCATGGGGAAATTCGGCGACGACGTTGCAAACTTCACCCCGGCCTACGATCTGTCGGCCTACAGCGTAGCGCTCGATACGACCATCAACACCCCCATCGGCGCCATCGGCTTCGCTTCGGATCAGACGCCAATCGAAAGCGTCTACGGCAGCGGCATTTCCATTCTCATCGCAACGCCTGTGCTGTACGGCTCGGGCCCGCCGGCGGTAAACATCTTCTGCCGGCTGTACGGCTCGACGGGCAACGCGAAGTCGAGTGGAATGCTCGCAGGCGTCGGCGCGCCTGCCGGAGCTGGTGCAGGTGCGGGTGCGGGCGGAGGCGCTGGCGCTGGCACGGGCGGAGGCACTGGCGCAGGCACGGGCGCAGGCGCTGGAACGGGTGCTGGCGCAGGCGGAGATGCCGGCGGGTTCCATGGCGGCGGGCATATCATCGCGCTATGAAAAGATTTTTGCTCGCGCTCTTCCTTATAGTAGCGACCACGGCGCAAATCTACCAAACGACTTCTCTGCCCGCGCCGCAAACGCGCGGGCCTTCAGTCGCTTTTGCGAACAGCCAAGGGCCTTGTACGGTCGCAGCTCCCGGCAATTGGGCCGGCGATATTCTCTTGCAAACATCGTCGACAAATACGGGCCCGTGGGCAACGCTTGCCGATCTGAACGGCCCCGGCTCGATTCCGGTCGCCGTACCGTCGCCGCCTGCGTGGCTTTCATTACTCGGCAACTTGCAAAACGGAGCGCCCTCAGCGATTCTTTCGTGCCCGAGTAGTAGCATCGTCGCACATGGGCCAATCAACGGAACGATCGACGGAGTCTATCCTTCCCCAGCGCCGACCGGACCCTATTACTACAACCTTTTAACGATCAATAATGATGCGCTTGCGGGGACGTTTATCGGAACAGACCAAGCTTCAAACGGATTCGGAGTTCACCTTAATTTCGGCGGCGCAAATGCTTCGGGCGGACGTTCAGCGATCACAAGCATACTTAGTTTAACCGCAACGACGAATTCAGGTAGCACCGATCGCGACTATGTTGCGGGCACATTCGCCTTTGAGAGCTTCACTTCAGACGGCGGCACGAACACCGGAGCAGGCGCAAAAGGAAACGGCGTCGGGATAAATCCTAGTTGCTTCTTAGGCGGAACCGCGACGAACTTTTTGGGATGCGGCGGCGCAGAATTCGACGTAACGATCAATAATCCGGCGACGGCTTCTTATCGCGTCGGGGCCAGCTTCGTTAGCATAGGCGATACGAACGGAGCCGTTGGGGATGCGGCACTAATGCTTGGGAGCACGACGGGCGCGGTTAAATGGTTGAACGGTCTTTACCTTGCAAATATAAATGGTCAAGCTCCAATCGCGACAACGGGGTGCATCATCTGCACAGACGGTAGCACGGCGACCATCGCAACCGGCATAGACCTCACCGGCTATACGATCACCGGGAACCTCCTCAAGACGGCTAACATGACGCTCTCCGGTTCCGGGAATTTCACGAGCGCAGGCGCAGGACTCTTCACGTTTGGGTACTATACAGGTACCTCCTTATACGGACCGACAAGCGCAACGATCAACGGACCAATCGTCGCCGTTGGCGCAGATAACGGCTTAGATTTAGGAAACGGCAGCACCGTGTTTCGTATGTCGAGCGACGGAAGGCTTCAACTAACCTCGCAGTCAGGCGTTGTCGAGGTGAACGGCGGCATTAAAGTTGATTCCGTCTCAGCGACGTGCGGCGCGGCGAGCGGTATTCCGTGCGTGTTCACATGGACCTGTACGATGTCAAGCGGCTCTTGTACCACAACGCATGCCGTACCGGCAGCGGCGACGTGTACCCTCGAACCCAGCGTGTCGCCGATTCTCTCCACGACTAACGTCGCGCAACATTGGGTCACGCTCGCTTCGACGACGTTAACCGTTCACGTTCACGACGAGCTCGGAACGTCGAGTGCAGCCTTTTCTGGTATAGGTAGTTGCCTGTGAGTCAAGACAGGACTCTCGCAAGGTTTAGCGGGCATCCAGGAATCGACCGCTGGAACGACCTACTCAACGAACTCGCGCCCCAATACGATGTGCCACCGAATCTCGCGAAAGCGCATATCCTCTACGAGTCGGGCGGCGACCCGAACATCATTGGCGGTTCCGGACGCGGACTCGGCCTCATGCAAATCGACTACGGCACAAATCAGGTCGTTACAAGCGCTGGCGCAACAATTTGGATTTACGACGGCCCGAACGGGCGCTGCGCAACGCCTTTCGACCCGCGCGACAATATCCTCATCGGGTGCCGCGACTTCATCAAAGAAAATCTTTCGGCGTTTCCCGATGATCTGAACGCCGCCATTGCAGCCTATAATGCAGGCATAGAAGCCGTGCAGAAGGCGCTGGCCGAGGGTCTCACCCTCGTTGCTCCCATCGTGACCGATTCGCTGTACGTGCCGCACGTGCGCGAAGCCTACGAATGGCTTTGCTCATGAAAAACCGCGCCGACGTTTTCTTCGTCTGTTCGTTCATTGCAGCGTTCGTGGGCCCGGACGTTCTCTCGTCAATCTCCAAACCGTTACACGATCTGTTGTGCAATCCGGCTATCCCCGCCGATTGTTTGCTCGACATTCGCCTCGTCGCGCTCCTGCTGCTCACGGTCAAAGTCTGTGGCGGAATCTCGGCCTACTATCTCTTCCGCAAAACCTCCATGCCGGTTGGAACGAACATCGCGGCCATCCCACAAGGCCAGGCCCCCGTTACGCAAGCAACGAATAAAGAGGTTCCAGGGATGCAATACGCGCCGACCGACGCGAAGGGCAACATCGGCGACTCTATCCCCATCAATGGCATTCAAGTGAAAGCAGGAGCATAGATCTATGGCATCCACAACAAATCTTGCGGGAGCAATTGCCGACGCGCTCGTTGCAGAATTCGAGGCCCAAAAACCGCTCGTGACGCAAGCCATCACGAACCTCGAAGGGAACATCGAAACGAACCTCGCGACTGTGCTCGCAACGGCCGTCAAGAACCAGCACGGCTTCGGCGCGCTCATCGCGAATAACATCGCCCCGGTCTTCTTGGCAGCGGCGAAAAGCATCATCGGCACATACGGAGCCGATGCCATCTACGGGATCCTCGACACAGAACTACACGCCGCCGCTAAGGCACTAGGAGGCTAAACCAAAATGCACTTAGAGCAAAGACCATACACCGACCGTCCCGGCGATCAAAGAAGCGTCGACTCAAAGCCGCGAACGCTGTCGGCGCCGGCAATGGCGCAGCACACGCACCTCGCCGTTTCGAATGCCGAGGGCTACGCCGCCGGCAAAGCGCTCACCATCGACGCCGGCAAAGCGAATGCAGAAGTCGTCGGCGTAAGCAACGTCGTTGGCAGCGTCGCGTACTTGCACGCGCCGCTGCAATACAATCACGACTCGGGTGCCGAGCTGACCTAAAAGAATTCCGCCTTATCGTCAGGGTTAGGCGGAATCGGCCCAAGCGACGGGGCACAGACAAAAGGGGCTCGCCAAGAGCGGCGGGCTCTTTTTGGTTTT
>PLDY01000159.1 GCA_003136895.1 Candidatus Erabacter solicola
GATCACGTCGTCGTCGGCGACGATATGTACGGCGGCACCTACCGGCTCTTCGCGAAGGTGCTCTCGCGCTACGGCATGACCTTCAGCTACGTCGACATGACCGATCTCGCGGCGGTGCGCGCCGCGATCCGGCCCGAGACCAAACTGTTCTGGATCGAGACGCCGACGAATCCGTTACTTAAGCTGATCGACATCGCGGCGATCGCAGCCCTGCGCCGGCCCGGTCAGACGATCGCGGTCGACAATACGTTCGCGACGCCCTACTTCCAGTCGCCGCTCGCCCTCGGCGCCGATATATCGGTCTACTCGACGACGAAATACATCGGTGGACATAGCGACGCGGTCGGCGGGGCCACGGTCACGAACGACGCGAGCATCGCCGAGACGATCAAGTTCCACCAGAACGCCGTCGGCGGAGTTCCAGGACCGTTGGATGCCTGGCTCGTGCTGCGCGGCGCCAAGACGCTCGCCCTGCGTATGCGCGAACATTCGCGCAACGCACAGGCGGTGGCGGAATTTCTCGTTTCACGCGATGATGTCGCGGCCGTGAACTACCCCGGCCTCGCGACGCATCCGCAGCACGATCTGGCGCTGCGTCAAATGCGCGGCTTCGGCGGCATGCTCTCGTTCACGCTGCGTGGCCCCGAATCGCGCGCCTTCGAGTTCGCGAAGCGGACCAAACTCTTTAGTTTGGCGGAAAGCCTAGGCGGCGTTGAGTCCCTTCTGTGCCATCCGGCGCGCATGACGCACGGTTCCATTCCGAAGGAGGACCGCGAGCGGCGCGGCGTCACCGACGGTTTGCTGCGGCTCTCGGTCGGCATCGAGGACTATGACGATTTGATCGACGACCTGCGCGCAGCACTCGATGCGACGTTGGCGCTCGCGACGCGTTAGGCCGTCAGCGGTGGCCGCGAGGAAACGCTACGACGTAAAGTGAGGCGAGCGCGGCTCGCGCTTCCTTATCGTCGAACATGCCTTGCCGGCCGAGGTATGTGACGATGATGCTGCGGGCGCCGTCAGCGACGACCCACTCGAAGCGCCGCTTATACTGCCCCAGATCCTTGCCTTCGCTCACCCGCAGCCAGTATGCGGGCATGCCGTTGGCCAACGTCGTCTTCTCATGCTTATCGATGAACGTGCCCTCGGTCTGCGTTCGCAAGTCGCCCTCGTGAATGCGTTCGAGCTCGTCCACGGTACCGTTGAATCCATCGATGGTGACGAGGATGGTTCGCACGTCGGTATCGTTCCTGCGAAGGAGATAGACCGCCGCAGGCGCCTTACCGGCGCCGGTATCGGCTTCGTCAATTGAGATACGCGTCCACTCGTCCGGCGGCCGGAAGTGCATCCCGGGATCGTCGTACGAGAGGGGGTCGGTCGCCGCAAACGCGAGGCCGGGCGCCAACACGATGGCGAGAAACGCGCTGAGAACAGAGTTGCGAATCGTCATCCGGCCTCCAGAACCTCCGCCAGCGCGGGCAGCGAGACTTCATACCGGTAACCGACGTTGCGGTGGTCGTCGTCGAACTCCTCGTGGCGCACCTCGAGGCCCATCGTTCGCATGCGTTGTACCAGCATGCGCGCGCCGATATCGAGGGCGTATTCGTCGCGCCTGCCGCAGTCGACGTAACGCAGCCGCAAACGTTCGAGTTCCGGCCGTTTCGAGAGGCACATCTCGACCGGGTCGCAGGCCAGCCAGCGCGCAAAGACGTCGTCGCGGATCTCGCCCGTCGCCGCGTCCCAGGGCAGGTCGATCGCGAAGCGCTCGGCCGCGCGCGGCGAGTAGGCCGACGCGTACCCCAGCATCTCCATGGTGGCGTACTCGGCCGGCGAACGCTTGTGCTTCCCTTCAAAGGCGGCGACGAATGCCGCGATGTCGCCTTTATGCTTCTCGAGTTCGCGCTGTGCGTGGACGAAGTGCGGCACCGAAGCCGCGCGAAAATTCGTATCGCCGCTGTGCGATGCGAAGGCGCCGAAGATTCCCGGCTGGGTCATGACCAGATGCAGCGCACCGAAGCCACCGGACGACTTGCCGAGTACGGCGCGCCCGCCTTCGCTCGCAATCGTACGATAGCGGCGGTCGACGTGATCGACGACATCGCGCACGGTGTAGGTCGCGTAGTCGCCGTTATGGATCGAATTCATGTACTGCGATCCGCCCAAGCGCGAGAAACCATCGACGACCACCATCAACGCGGACGGCATCCGCCCTTCGTCAATCAGGCGATCCATCCACTGCACGACGTTGGTTTCCCAGGGGCGCCCGGCAACGAGCGCTGCGACGTCACCGGTGTATCCGTGCAAGACGTACAATGTCGCGTAGCGTTTCGAGCCCTTGGGATCGTAGTCGGGCGGCGTGTATACCGCGACGGGTCGTTGCGAAGGATCGCCGAGTGCGTTACCGCGCAGAGCCGCTGAATCGATGAAGTCGATCTGCAGATCGCCCTGGAGGCGAAGGAGCCGTCCGATATCCGAGGTTGCCATCGTTGTCACAAATCCCTGAAGGTGGCGCGCCTCTCCTGTTCGCAACGAGGCGAAAGTGATGATTCGAGGGATCGGGCTGCGCGGCGCGGTTGCCGTCAACGTGATCACCATGATCGGCATCGGTCCGCTGATCACGATTCCGCTCGTCCTCACCCAACTGCACGGAAGCGTCGCGCTCTGGGCCTGGGTCGTCGGGGCGCTGATCGCGTTGTGCGATGGTCTGGTTTGGGCCGAACTCGGGTCGATGTATCCGGGCTCGGGCGGCACGTACGTTTTTCTGCGCGAGGCATTCGGTCGCGAACGCCTCGGGCGTATGCTTGCATTTCTTTTCACGTGGCAAATCGTTCTTTCAGCCCCGTTTCTGCTCGGAACCGGCTACGTCGGCTTCGCGCACTACGCTGCATACCTGTGGCCGCCGCTCGATGCGGACTGGCGATTGAAGGGTCTCGTGGCCGTTACAGTCGGCGTCGTGACCCTAGCGCTGCTGTATCGGCCGATCGGTCGCATCGCGCGCATGGGGATCGCTCTGGGCACGATCGCGATCGCGACGCTGATCGTCGTGATTGCGGCTGCCGGCACGAAGTTCTCCGCCGCGCAGGCGATCGCAGCCGACCCGCACTTTTCGGTGGCCGGTATGCTCGCCGTGGGACTCGGCCCCGCGCTGGTTATAACGCTCTACGACTATTATGGGTACGGCCAGTCGTGCACGGTGAGCGATGAAGTTCGGAATCCTGCGCGCGTGCTGCCCATCTCGATCGTCCTTTCGATTCTCGGTGTCGGGACACTCTACGTGCTGCTGCAGATCGGCGTCCTGGGGTCCATCCCGTGGCACTCGCTTGCCGGTGCCACCCCAAGCAGCGATCCCCCCGTCGTCGCGGACTACGTCGCCTCGACGGTCGTCGAACGCGCCTGGGGTGCTTGGCCCGCACGCTTAGCGACGGTCGCGATTCTCGTGACGGCGTTCGCATCAACCTTCGGCAACCTACTCGGTTATTCGCGCATTCCATATGCGGCCGCTCGCGACGGCGTTTTTCTAAAGCCCTTTGCAAGATTGCACTCGAGCGGCCGCTTTCCAAACGTGTCGTTATTGACGATCGGACTGCTGGCGCTGCTGACTTGTTTCCTCAATTTGCCGCTGCTGATCTCGCTGCTCACGGCAAGTCTGGTGGTCGTTCAGAATCTTGCCCAAATCGCAGCGCTCTTCGCGCTCCGTCGCCGCGGCGAGCGCGCTCCGTATCGAATGTGGCTCTTCCCCGTGCCCTCGATCCTTGCCGCCGCCGGTTGGGTAGCCATCTTCATCTCAACCGGCCCTGTGGCGATCGCATTCGGGCTGGCCTCGCTGGCGATCGGCTTGCTCGTCTACCTGTGGCGCGCGCGGGTCGATCTGAAGTGGCCGTTCGTGATCAAAACTGCGGTGCTGGCACTGATTCTCAGCTGCGTCGCGCTTACGGCGGGCAGGCCCGCGCGTGCGACGACGCCGGCAACATTCGATCATTCCCGAATCGTCGAACGCGACGGCTTCCCGGTCTTCGAGGTCGATGACAAGCCGTTCTTCGTGTACGGCGCGGCGTTCTTTTACGAGCGGCTTCCGCAACCCTATTGGGAGCCCTCGATGCTCGCGCTCAAGGACATGGGCATCAACACGCTCGACTTGTACGTGATCTGGAATTGGCACGAGCTTTCGGATGGCCAATTCGATTTTGACGGACACACGAGTCCGAGGCGCGATCTTCGAGCCCTGCTCAAACTCGCGCGCAAACATGGGTTCAAGCTGATCGTTCGACCCGGCCCGGTCATCCGCAACGAATGGCGTAACGGCGGGTATCCGCCGTGGCTCTTGGAGCGGCCGGAATACGGCATGTCCCTTCACGACCTTCTGGAAGGCCGTTATCCACCGACTGCTACGCTCCAGAATGCACACTCCGATGACGCCGCCGCGCAGTGGATGGCCAACGCGACGCACATGCGCTACAGCGAGCGCTGGCTCAAACGCGCGATGCGCGAATTCGAACCCTATGCTGATCTCGTCCTAGCGGTGCAGCTGGACGACGACCAAGGCGCCTACATCGATAACGAGACTTGGCCCGCGCCGCATCTCACTGCGTACTTGAACTACCTCAAGTCGGTAATCCACGACGTTACCGGACCGGCGATGCCGGTCTTCATC
The DNA here is from genome assembly GCA_003136895.1 of Candidatus Erabacter solicola. Taxonomy (GTDB): domain Bacteria; phylum Vulcanimicrobiota; class Vulcanimicrobiia; order Vulcanimicrobiales; family Vulcanimicrobiaceae; genus Erabacter; species Erabacter solicola. Next base: position 4,649 of record PLDY01000159.1, read on the forward strand.
AATACCTATCAGATGAAAGTCACCGCTTCGTCGCCCGTCTGGGCGATGGGGAACTGGTACCAGAGCGATGCATACTCGATCGGAGAGCACGATCGGGCCCAACTCGAGTTCTCGACGGGACTCTTGCAGACGCGACCGCATCAACCGTTGATGCTGAGTGAATTCCAGGCGGGCTGGCTGCTCGGCCCCGACGATATTCGCCCGCGTCCAGCCGACCCGAGCAACACATTACTGGCAATGACGAGCGTCCTAGGCATGGGTGTCCGCGGTATCGTCAATTTTCCGGCGCAAGACACGTTCTACCCGAGCGGAATGGAAGCGCCGTTTGCTAATGCGTTCTACGCCTGGGACGCGGCGCTGCCGCTCGAACTCTCACGATTCTCTCGGTTAAGGACCAATCCACGCTACCAGCCTACGTCACGCATCGGTGATTTTGTTCGTTCGTTCGGCCCCCAACTTGCGGCTGCGAGTCCAGTCTGGGACGCGGGGATTGGGTACTTGGCGAGCGCGTACGATCGCGCACCCATCAGCAATGCGTCGCCCCCGGCATCGAACGCCGACGAAACTCTCGAACTCCAGCGCTCCTGTCGCGGCTTATCGTTGGCATGCCGAATCGTGGACCTTCGGTATACAACCGACGCCGACTTGAGCCGCCTGGCGATCCTGTTCTTGCCTTTAGGTCCGACCGACTTGCCCGCGGCTTTTGCACCGGGCGTTCGAGCGCGGCTCGAGCGCTACGCCGCCGCAGGCGGCATTGTCGTCGATCTCCGGCGCAAGCTCCAGGCTTCCGACGCCGGCGAAGCGATGCGCAAGGCGCGGCGGCCGCGCGTCGTCGATTTCGTTCCAGGTGCGATGTACGCGCGTTCGACTGACGGCACCGGTCCCGGCTTTCTCACGATCCCGAACTACGACGACCAGCCCAAGGTGATAGAAAAGGTCGTTCTCCGAATCGCCGGCAAGGCCGCAATCACGCTCAAGAACCTTGTCGTTCCCGCGCACGACGTCCTGATCACACCAATCGCCCTTAGACTCCACGCGTTCGACCCTGGTTTCCCGGAAGGGTCGGAACTCGTCGGGTCAGATTGTCCGCTGTCAGTAGGGACGCGCAACTACAAGCGTGGGCCCCAGCCCACTCTCGTTATTCCGATGCATCAGTCTGAATGCCGCGTTTACTTGCTCCTTGACGGGGCGGCAAGAACGTTTCGCTCGCCGCCAGGGCGCGGCGATGTGATTTATCTCGGCAACTCTCCAAATTCGGAGTTCGACCTCAACTTCCATCCGTCAGCAGAAACTTGCGATTGCTTTACGATCGGGAGCATCGCGCATGTGCCGTTGCGGCGAGACACTGTCCTTACGACGTTCGTAGAAGAGATGGCCAACATCGACGCGGGGGCCGTCGCGCGCCGGCGCGATATGTTCCTAGACGGCAACCCAGCGACAATCATCGAGAATGCCTTAGTCCGCGTCGTCGTGGCCCCGATGGCCGGCGCCCGGGCTTTCGTCTTTGAAGACAAGGCGCGCTCGACGAGCGTGTTTACAACGGTTGGCGGCCTGCGCGACGATGTCACGATCGAGCCTCCGCTTTCTACGTCCGATCGTATTGCCAAGTACACACACCAATTTCCGGCGGGCATGTTCAACCGCGCCTATCGCGCGCAAATCCTTGAGACTGGAAAACGTGCGGTCGTTCGCTTTTCGTACGATGCGCCCGACGTCGTGCCGGCCGGCGCGCATTTCGAGCGTACCGTAACGCTCGAGCCCGACGTCCGCTTCTTCTCCGTCGACGAGAGCGCGATATTCGAGAAAGCGTCGTCAGAGATTCCTCAGCAGGCCGTCTCGGTCACATCGCTCGCAGTCGGCGACTCGGCGCATATGACGACACAGCAAGTCCTCGTCCCCGAGCCCGAACCGTTCACGGCTGATAAGACCATCAAGATCACCAAGGGAAATGCGCTCGGCTTCTATGACACGAAGACGCACGAACTCGCGACGATCGCATGGCGGCCCGGCGACATCGACGACGCAACGCTGCTCGAACGGCATTATTCGGTCGTGGCTCGCCTAACGCTGGCGGCCGGCCGCACCGCGCGGACAACCTACGGATACTTTTACGCCGACACGATCGACGCGGCGCGCGCGCAACTCGCGGCGGTAGCCAAGGCCGCACAAGGGCCGTCGGCCGTCTCCGCGAACACCGCGCGCTAGGGGGAAGTGGCGGAACGGTCTACGCGACCGCCTCAAAAGCGGTTGAGCTACAGCTCTTGTGGGTTCAAATCCCACCTTCCCCATTCTAATAAAAGAGATAATAGATAGCGCCGGGTAAAATGACGCCCCCCTTGCGGCTAAGCTCGGAACGGGTCGCCCAAGGTATCTCTCCGGCGGTTGCGTTTCAAGGTCCCAGGAGCCGAGCCTCAACTTGGCTAGTGAAACGGGTGGGTCGCACGTGCCATCGAACCCACGCATAATGTCGAAACCCGTCGAACCGAACGCTCTCATCGGTCCCTCGGGTCTTGACTCGCCTTGCGAGCCCGCCGATCCGAACGCACGCATTGAACCTGAAGCGCGCTTTATCTCGCCTGCAAAAAGGATCGTGTCCCACGGAGTGG
>PLDY01000147.1 GCA_003136895.1 Candidatus Erabacter solicola
AGGAACGACGGCGTGACGAACGCCGCCACGATCGCCGCGCGCAGGAGCGCGCGACCGGGAAGATCGCTCCGCGCGACCAGCCACGCGAGCGGCGTGCCGACCACTACCGCGATCGTCGCCACCGAGGTCGCGAGAACCAGCGAATTGAGAATCGGCCCGAGATAGATCGACCTGCTGAACGCTTCAGCATAGTTGGCGAGCGTCAAGCGGCCCGTATCGGAAACCTGGAGGCTCGTGTAGAGCAGCCAGCCGAGCGGGAGCACGACCATCATCGCCAGCGCCGCGAGGGCAATGACAAAGACGATCGCCCCCGCGTCGAATCGAACGAAGCGGCGGCTAGACCCCGAAGGTCTCACGCCACTTCGCGACGACCTCCGGGATGCCGGTCGCGAGCCGCTCGACCTTGACGCGCGTCCAACGGATCTTATCGAGTTTCACGCCGTTGACCGACGGCACGTCGCTGCGCAACGGAAAGCACGACGACTTGACGAGCGCCTGCGAATACTCTTTCGAGTAAAAGAAGTTTTCGAAAAGGCGCGCGGCGTTAGGGTGCGGAGCTTCCTTGAGGATTCCGACCGGTGCCGTGATCAGGACAGAATCGTCGTCGGGGTAGACAATGTCGATCGAATTTCCGCCGGCTTTCTTCTCGAGCGAGAGACTATCGGGTCCGGCGCCGATCGTGCGTTCGCCGCCGACGATATCGGTGACGGTGTCGTAGATCGAACGGTTGATCTTCGGATTGTTCTTGGCGATGTTCTTGAAGTATTCCCAACCATAGATGTCGTTCATGGCCACGACCCAATTGCCGACGTAGCCGCTGAAGGCCGGGTGACCGAGGGTGATCTGGCCCTTGAAGCGGCCGTCGCCGAGTTGCGGCCAGCGCTTGGCGGGCTGCGGAATCTTCGCCGGATTGTAGTTGACGAGCACGAACGCGAGCGTGCCCAAGCGATAGTACCCGTCGGAATCGAGTACTCGGAACTGCTCGGGAATCTTGTTGATATCGGCCGGCACGAAATCGGCGAGCACGTTCTGCTTCTTGAGCTCGACGTAGTGCGCCTCATCGGTCGAGGCGAAGACGTCGAGTTGATGGATGCCGGCCTTGAGATCTTGACTCAGGCGCTGATAGATCACCTGGGCGGTCTGCCGGATGAACTCGACGTCGATGCCCGGATACTTCGCTTTAAAGGCGTCGCGCACGCGTTCGGCGGCGTCCTGCGCGTAGTGCGCCGTCCACCAAACGACTTTGCCCTCTTTCTTCGCCGCGGCGTATAGCTTCGAGACGTCGGCGTCGGTGACGGCCGCGCCGCGCGCGTCCGCTGGCGCCGCTAGCGCGAGGCCGGCAGCGGCGCCGCCGGCGAGCGAGAGGAACTGGGCGCGAGTAGCTATCGGCATGGAGGTCCCCCTAAGCGTAGGCTGAGCGATATTAGGTCGAGCAGATGACGTCGAATTGACCGAGCTTGTCGAGCCGAATGCCCAGCGCGCCCGCGAGATTCACGTCGTAGATCAGATGGCCGACGTTGTGCGGCGCGCACAATTCAGAAGGGAGTGTCGCGGAATAGAAGCCCGAACCCTTGCCGGCGAGCGTGGCGCGTATGGTTCGCTCGTTCCGGCCGTTCGGATCCGTGCCGGCCGGAGTAAAGAGGAGCGCCGTGTAGATGCGATTTGGGTTGCGGACCTTGACCGTGATCTTCGTTCCCGGCGGCGCGGAGCACGGCGACATCGCGGCCAGCATGCCGCTCGCGCAGGGCGAGAAGCTAACGGTCGCGAGCAGGGCTAGGGACTGTACGAGCACGGGTACCGCTTCGGGGTCTACGGGGCGATCTCTTGGACGATCCGGTCGGCGTGATAGACATTGCGCAGCCCGGCGATGATCGCCCGGCTATCGACCGCGACCGCGCGGTTCAGACGCGCGTCGAAACCGAAGTCGCCGCCCAGCGAGTAGATATTGCCGTCGAAGATCAACCCGACGACATTGGCATCCTTATCGATCAACGGGCTACCCGAGTTTCCACCGATGATGTCGTTCGTCGTCGCGAGGTTCATTGGCGTCGTGAGATCGAGCGAGCCCTTTGCATCGAGCCAGCTCTTGGGGAGATCGAACGGTTCGTTTCCGGTCGCGCGATCGAACAGCCCCCCGATCGTCGTGAACGGCGTCACGAGGGCGCCGTTATTGTCGAAGCCTTTAACGGTACCGTAGCTGAGACGCAGGGTGAAGGTGGCGTCGGGATCGATGTTCGTTCCGTCCACGGCGAAACGTGCCTTCGCGACGAGTTCCGAGGCCTTCGCTTCGGGAGCGGTCACTTGGTCCTCGTACTGTTGCCGTACGATGCGTGCCTCCGCGTCGATCGATGCAGCGAAGGCGATCATAGAATCGGTCGATGCATCGATCGCCGCTTGGCCGCCGTCGAGCATCGCTTTGCGAACCGCCGGGTCGGCGAGTTTGGTTCCGGCGACCAGATCGTGCGCCCATTGCGCCGGCGACTTCGGGCCGAGGACCTTTCGCACGAACGGATGGTCGACGCCGAGGCGCTCGCGCATCATCTTGGCCCAGAAGCCCAATGCCAACTCTTCGCTGGTTGCGAAGATCGGTGCCGGGCTGAGCAGGCGCCGCGGCGCCGTCACCAGGCTCGCGTTGTTGAACTCGGGGAGGCGCTGCCCTTCCGGCTTGGCGCGTTCGACCGGCAGACGCACGAGCGTCCGCGCGAATCCGAAGAGGCGTGAGGTCGGCCCATCGGCGATGTATTGACGCGTATATTGCAGATCGGCTTTGCGCTTTTGCAACGCGGCGAGCGTATCCCACGCTCCGCCGTCTTCCTTTTGTAATGCGGGCCGCTTCGCAACCGCAGCGCGCAACGCGCGCTCTTCGGTGACCTTCTTGCTGAAGAAGTCTGGATCGAGCAGCGCCTGTTCGCCGCCGAGCTGTTCCTTGAACGTATTTTCGAGGAAGAAGAGCGTCCCGTTGGTCTCGCGCTTCTGATCGGCGCCTTCGGTTGAATACTGTTCGAGAAGTCCGCGCAACTCCGCGGTCGCCGGGATAGTGCGCGGAAATTGGATGTCGCGCAGGAAGGCGAGTTGCGAAACGGTCAGCTCGCGGCGAGTTCCGCCTGGATTTCCCGAGACGAAAACCAGATCGCCGGCCTTCGCGCCGTTCTTGCTCCAGTGCAGGTAGTCGGTCGTCGGCGCGGGCTTGTCGTCGCGATAGACGCGGAAGAGCGTCACGTCGTAGTCGAAGCGCGGGAAGTTGAAATTGTCGGGGTCGCCGCCGAACTGTGCGACGTCGAACTCAGGTGCGAAGACCAAACGTACGTCGGTATAGCGGTTGTAGTGATACAAGTTGTACACGCCGCCGTGATAGAGCGTTACGACGCTGCATTGCACGCTCGGACTCTTACCGCAGGTGCCCTCGATCTCCGTTCGCTTGGCCTGTAGCGCGTCGAGCAGTGCGCGCCCGTTCTTACCGGCGGTCGCGGCCCGGACGGCGGCGGTCACATCGCTGATGCCCGTGAGCTGGTTCAGTTCGAAATTCGGACACTTGACCTCGTCCTCGCTTCGCTTGGCGTAGAAGCCCGTGTCGACGAAGTTCTGCGTTTTCGTCGAAAGCGTCGTCAAACAACCGACCGCGCAGTGGTGGTTGGTCATCACGAGACCTTGCGGCGAGATAAACGAGGCCGAGCATCCGGGGACGCGCGCCGAGGCGAGTCTGACGTGATTGAGCCAAGCTTGGCTCGGCCTAAAGCCGTAGGCGGCCTGCACCTTCGCCGCGGGGAACTTGTCGTAGGTCCACATGCCTTCATCGGCGCGCGCCGGATGCGCGAGGCCTGCGAGCATGCTCAGGGCGGCAACGAACGCGATCGATCGCTTCAAGGCTATACCTTTCGGGCGTTATGAATCAGGTCCAGATTTGGGGAATGAAAAGGCGGCCCCCTTGTGGCGAGCCGCCTTTCGATCCTCGGACGTTCGGTTCGGAGCTGCGCTTAGCGGCGGCCCCGGTCGAAGCGGCGCCGGTCGTCGCGGTAGTACGTGCGATACCCGTAGTTCGGGTAATAGTTCGGGTAGTAGTTCGGGTAGTACACCGGATAACGCGACGCGTAATACGGCGGATTGTAGTTCGAGTAGGCGATCGTGATGAAGAAACGGGCGCCGAGCCAGTAGCCGTAGTTACTGCGGAAGTAGCCGTAACGGCGAAACTCGACGCGCGCCGCAAGCGCTGCCGTCGGCGTTGCGGAGAGGAATCCGGTTGCGGGGCTGCCGGCTTGCGTAGCAGCCGTTGCGAAGATCGCGCTCGTTGACACCGCGGCGAAGAGTGCGGCCAGACCGAACTTCGCGAACTGGCGGAGGATACGATCCATGGTGTTCTCCTTGTGGACCGGCACGCGAGTGTTACCGGTTAGGTACGTAACGACGAGGTTCGCCAAGAAATTCCATGGCAAACCAAGCGACCGTCGGCCATTCCTGGGAATTTGCTGGAAAGGCCGCTGGTTGAGACTCGCGCGTCGGGGAATCAGCGACGTAGGGTTCGCTGTACTCGGGAGCAAGAACGGCCGCTCGCCGGGGACTAGGAGTAAGAAGAAAAGATGAGCCTCGATTGGGGTCTGCTCGCCGCGCGGTTGATTATCGGGCTTGCGCTCGCCGCGCACGGTTCGCAAAAATTATTCGGCTGGTTCGGCGGACATGGAATCAAAGGAACCGGAGGATTCTTCGAGGGGCTAGGCTTTCGTCCGGGCGCGCTGTTTGCGGTCGCGGCCGGCTCCGGCGAGTTTTTCGGCGGCCTCTTTATTGCAGCCGGCTTCTTGGGCCCGGTCGGCCCGGCGCTGATCGGGGCGACGATGCTGGTCGCGGTCGTGACGGTCCATCTCGACAAGGGTTTTTGGAGCGGCGACGGCGGCTGGGAGTTGAACGCCGCCTACGTTGCAGCCGTGCTTGCGTTCGCAGCCGGCGGCTTCGGGAGTTACTCGATCGACGCGAACGTGCCATCGCTCGCGGTCTGGCATCAATCGAATGTCGTGTGGTCGGTGCTCGGCTTGGGCCTCATCGGCGGAATCGCTAACTTGCTCGTTCGCCGAACGCCGGAAAAACAAAGCTGAGCGGCATGAAGCGCCAAATGCTCGCAAGCCTTGCGCTCGTCACCGGACTCGGCTTGCTGAGCGGCCTGCCCGCGCAGGCCGCGACGGTGCTCGGGCACACGCCCGTTCATCTCGAACTGCGCAGCGTTATGACGTCACGGCTGGCCGTCGGCGAACTCGACGGAACGCTCTCGCTGACGATCGATCCGAGCGGCATCGTGCGCGGCATCTATCGTCCGGCGACCGGATCGTTCGAGACGGTCACCGGTAACACGGATGGACAGCGCATCTGGCTCGATATAGGTTCCGGCGGCGACATCCGCGTGAACGGCACCCTCAAGGACGGCAGGATCACCGGCAACGCGAACGTTTCGGGATTTCACGATCTGTTCAAGTTCGTCTCGAAGCGAAATTAAGGGCTCGCGCTAACGGCCGCGTCACCTGCGCGCGGCGACAAGCCGATGCGCGCGTGCGCGTAGTCGAAGACGACCCGGAAGTGCGATAGGAAGCCGCTGCCGATGTGACCCTCGGCGGTCGGCACGAACTTCTTGGTTGCGCCGATGCGCTGACGCGCGATGATAAAGTCGGCGAGCCGTACGCTCGGGATCTCGCCGATGATCTCTTCGCTGTTTCCGCCGATGCCGCTGACCGCAGTCGTTGAGGTCGGTTTGAAGATCGCGGGATGCGCTTCATAGTACGTATAGGCGAGATTGATCGACGACTCGTCGCCCGTATCGAGCATCAAGCGCGCAGTATCGACGCCGAGGCCGACCCTCACGACTGGAACGAAGTTGAGAAATGAGAGCGGGAGCGAATGCTCGAGCGCGTCGCCCGTGGCGGGAGCGAAGGTCACTTCGCGTTTAGGGTAGTCGATCGTCAGGCGAGTCGCAGTGAATGCGTCGGTGCCGAGGACGAGATCGAATCCGAAGCGATGCAGGTCGTGCAGGATGACGTAGAGTGCGCTCGGATAGACGATACCGCTGCCGACCGAGAGCGGCGGCGCCTTGGCGACGCCGGTGTCGTAGGAACCGATCCCGCTCACTTCAAAAGCGCCGGCGACCGGTTCGATGCCGAGCTTTTCAGCCAATTCGAGACTCATGGAGAGTCCCGAGTTCCCAGAATCGAGCAGACATGGAATGCTTTCGCCGCCGATCGTGCATTGCAGGATCGGCACGTCGCCGAACGGCTCGGTGCGAAGCATCTTGGTGGTCACCGAACCGCCCTCGATCTGCGGAACGAGTCCGGCGGGCGCTTCGAGCGGAGCATCGACGATCTCACGACTGTCGAAGCGCTCGTACGGTTTATCGTTGAGATCGATCTGGAAGGGGAGCGTAATCTTGCCGGCGACCGCGCGGTTGTCGCGCAGCACGAAGGTGAGCCTGCCGTCGAGCGTCGATACGCGATCGACGAGCGACGTCGCCGGGTCGATCAGCGCTTCGAGCGACACGCCGCCGGCCGGAATCACCTCGATGCGCCGCTCGCTGCGGTCGTCGAACTTTAGCGGCGGGTGCTCGATCAGGCGGCCGCCGCCTCTGCGAAAATCTGGATCGGTGAACTTGTATGAGACGATCGTCCGCAACGTCAGCTGCGAGTCGACGCCAGCCGGCAACGGGCTATCGTTGAGGTTTGTTCTGAATCCTCGCGCGCCGTCGGAGTAGAAGCCGTCGCACAAACTGTGCGAGCAGCGCCGCATGCGATAGCGGCTGCCCTCGATCTCGGTCGTCGTCTCGATCGCGTGAGTCTCGACGCGCTCGCTCAATCGGCTGACGACATGGTAACGATAGGGCTCGCCGCTCGCCTTGCGGATCGTAGCGAGCAACGCGTCGAGACTCGAGGGCGAGGTCGCGGACGGGCTGGGCGCAACCGGAGCGGCGGCGACGAAGAAGATGGCCAGCAGCGTAGCGGCGAAGCGCACACGGTGAACTTCGAAGTGATCGACGCGTATCTTCTCGGCGAGCCGGTTTCGAAGGCCGCCGTGCTGGAGGCCTTCCTCGCGGCGCGCTCCGATCTGCCGGCGGCGGCGCCATTTTATCGCGCGCTCGATGCGGTCGGCGTACGCGCCGCGGACGAGGCGTTTGTTGCCTTGCGCCTCGTGCTCGCCGGCCAGACGCCGAGCGACGAGCGCGTGCGGCGCGTACGCGCGTTGGTCGCGCTGGCGCGGGCCGCCGCGAACGGCGATCGCGAAGGCGTCAAGAAAGCGTTCCGCCGCAACGCGGAGTCGCTGCGCGATCTCGACCACGTCAAAATCGCCGACTTGGCCGCGATCGGGATCGCGGCGCGCGCGAGCTACCGGACGGAGCTGGCCGGGGCGCGATAGTACGCGAGCGCGCCGGCGACGGATGCCACGCGAGTTTCCAGCGCAGCACGCGCGGCGGGATCGAGCGGAGTAAAGCCTGCCGCAGCGGCCGCGTTTTCGGCGACCTGAGCCGTGTCGTCGCAGCCGAGTACGATCGCGTCGATATCGGCGGAGAGTGCGTAGGCGACAGCTTCAGCCGGTGTGATGCCGCCGGCGCGCGGATCGAAGAGCAAGCCGCGCGCAAAGACTTTCATCCCGATCACCGCCATGCCGCGCGCCCGCGCGGCCGGCACGACGGTGCGCTCGAATGCGTCGTCGAGCGAACCTTCAGCCGGATTGATCGGCAGCAGCACCGCATCGAACGCGAACCGCTCGAGCGCCGCGCGCAACACGGCCGGGTCGTGATGGCCGGTGAGGCCGATGTAGCGGACCAGGCCGCGCTCGCGCGCCTCAACAAAGGCCGCGTAGGCGCCCTCGGGATGCTCCCAATCGTCGATCTCGGAGTAGTCGCGCACGTCGTGCAGCTGCCACAGATCGAGCGCGTCGGTGCGCATCGATCGCAGCGTCGTTTCGAGCATGGCGAGGGCGCCGCGGCGCGAGCGGTCGTGGGCCTTGCTCGCCAAGAAGATATCCGAGCGGCGGCTTCCGAGGCTCGCCCCATAATAGGCTTCGCTCCCGGCGTAGGCGCGCGCTGATTCCAGATAGGTCATCCCTGCCGCCAACGCTTCGGCGATGACCGCGCCCGCTTCGGCTTCCCGGCCGAAGGTTCGCAGGATTCCCTCACCGCCGAGTCCGAGACGGGTGATAGGCGGTCCGTCGCGACCAAATGTGCCTAATGGAAGGTTCATGTGCAGGGGAACGGTCCTCGCTTCAGCTTACGTTACCGGGTCGTGATGCTTCGAAAGTCCCTCGCCGCCCTGGCGCTGTGCTTAGCGTTTGCCCAAGGGTCCGCAATTGCGGCGCCGGCGGTTACGCCTACTCCCTATGACGCCGCGCCCGCGCGGGCCCGGATGATCGACGGTCAGGTGACCGACGTCGTCTACAAGACCGGTGTCATGACGGTACAAACGTCGAGCGGAAAACTCGACGTGATCGTTCTGCCGAGCACAAATATCCAATCGTGCAAGCCCGGGCCGGCTCCGTTGAATTGCAAGCCGGGCTACTATTCGATCAGCGATATCGCCAAGGGCGCCAACGTGCATGTGACCTTGAGCCAGCGCGGCGGGGAATACCGCGCCCAAGTCATCACGATTCTGAAGTAAGCAGGCCCACGCCGCAGCGGCGCGTACGAAGCCTGGATGGCGCGTGTTCGGTTAGCGGAGGTGTCGAAGACGTACCGGCGCGGAACGGCGCCGGTTTTCGCGTTGCGCGAACTCTCGCTCGATATCGCCGAGGGCGAGTTGCTGGCCGTCGTGGGACCCTCGGGCTGCGGCAAGACGACGCTCTTGCGAACCGTCGCCGGCTTGGAGCGGCCCGATAGCGGACGAGTCTCGTTCGGCGAGCGCGATGTCACGGAACTTCCGCCGGAGCGGCGCGCGGCCGGATACGTCTTTCAACGCCCGGCGCTCTATCCGCACCTATCGATCTACGATAATATCGCCTTCGGTCTGCGTGCGCGACGGACTGAAAGGAGCAAGATCGACTCGCGCGTGCGTGCCGCGGCGGCTCGCATGCGCGTCGACGAAGGATTACTCGAACAGCGGCCCCGCGAGATCTCGGGCGGACAACAGCAGCGCGTGGCCTTGGCGCGCGCGCTCGCGATCGATCCCGACATCTTCTTGCTCGACGAGCCGCTCTCGGGACTCGACGCGCAACTGCGCGCCGAGTTACGCGTGGAGCTAGCGCGCATTCACAACGCGATCGGATCGACGACGCTCTTCGTGACGCACGATCAAAGCGAGGCGCTCTCGCTCGGAGAGCGTGTCGCCGTCGTGAACGACGGTCGCATCGAGCAGCTCGGCACGCCGCGCGAACTCTATGACGCACCGGTCAATACTTTCGTCGCCGGCTTCATCGGTACGCCGCCGATGGCACTGCTGAACGGCTCGATCGGCGATGGGCGCTTCGTGGCGGAGGGCGGCGGCCTGGCGTTTGCTTCAGGTGCGCAGGCCCTCGGCGCCGCGATCGCTGGTCTTCGGGCGGAAGACGTCGTGCTCGATCCGACCGGAGGCGTGCGCGGTGTGGTGCGCGTCGTCGAGGATATCGGTTCCGATTGTTACGTGTACGTCGGCGGCCCGTTCGGCGCGCTGGTCGCGCGGCTTCGGCCCGACGAGACGCCGCCGCACGCGGGCGAGAGTGTGAACCTTCGGCTCGCCGCCGCGCGCGCGCACTTCTTCGACGGCGCCGGCCTTCGGCGATGAACGAGCTGGAGCGGCTCGTTTCATCGCTGCTCTGCGTCGGGTTTCCCGGCGACGTACCGGATGCGGCCGTCCTGGCCGAGTTGCGCGCGCTCGCCCCCGGCGGCGTCATCCTGTTTGGCCGAAACGTCTCGACCCCGGAAGTGACGCGCGCAGTGGTCGATGCGGTCTGCGATGCGCTCGGTGGAACGTCGCGGCCGATCGTCGCGATCGATCAAGAGGGCGGCCGGGTGATGCGCCTGCGCCGCGGCGCAACGCCGGGCCCATCGGCGATGGCGGTGGCGGCTGCGGGCGACCTTGAGTTGGCGGAACGCCTCGCGACGGCGATGGCAGGCGATCTGCGTCGCATCGGCGTCAACTTGAACCTTGCGCCGGTCGCCGATTTGGCACTGGAGCCGGCGAGTACGGTCATCGGCACACGCGCGTTCTCCGACGATCCCGCTCGAGCGGCGCAATATGTGGCTGCAACGGTTCGCGGCCTACAACGCGGCGGTATCGGCGCGACGCTGAAACATTTTCCCGGACACGGCGCGACCGCGACGGATTCGCACACTGCCCTTCCGATCGTCGGCGATCCGGTTGCGACCTTGCGCGCACGCGAACTCGTACCGTTCGAGGCGGGCATCCTCGCCGGCGCGGAAGCCGTGATGGCCGGACACATCATCGCGACCGCACTCGATCCCGACGTGCCGGCGTCGCTCTCCGCACGCGTACTCACGGGACTGTTGCGTGACGAACTCGGGTTCGCGGGTCTGATCGTTACCGATTGTTTGCAGATGGACGCGATCGCGCGCTCGGTCGGAACGGCGCGCGGTGCCGTGATGGCGCTTGCCGCTGGAGCGGATCTGCTCACGATCAGCCACGATCTTGCCGTTGCGCGCGAGGCCCGAGACGCGATCGTGGCGGCGGTCGAGAGCAGCGAGTTGCCGATCGCGCGCCTCGAGGCGGCGGCGGCCTCGATATCGCGCTTCCGCTCCGCAGCCGCCGAGGTAGGTGATCGGCCGGCGCCCGATGCGGAGATCGCGGCAGCGATCGCGCACCGCGCGGTGACGCTGGTTCGCGGCAAGCCGGTTCAAAACAGCGACGTACCGCTCAACGTCGTCTCGTTTGAGGGCGGCACGGGTGACGGGGCAGCCGCGCTCACCGTCGAGCGGCCGGAGTTGCATCTCGCATTGCGGCGGCGCAGGATTCGCAGCGAGTCGTTACGCGTCGCAATCGAGCCGAGCGCCGAGATGGTGGAGAACCTGCTCGGCTTGATCCAAGCCCAAGCGGGTCGCGGCCTCGCGATCGTGATGCGGCGCGCGCACGTGCACGCCGCACAAGCGAATGCGATCGACGCATTGTTGGCTGCGTCGCCCGAAGCGGTCCTTATTTCGGCCAACGAACCGTTCGACGTCGTGCGCTTTCCGCAGGCGCGAACGGTACTGTGCACGTACGGCGATGAAGAGATCATGTTCGAAGCGCTCGCCGACGTTCTCGCCGGCAAATCCGAGCCCATGGGCCGCCTGCCGGTCAGCCTGCAAGGTATCGCCGGGTGACCGCGGCGGAACTGCTGCGCGAAGCCTGCGGCACGCGCTTCACCGCCGCCGTATTACGCGTCGAACGGGGCGGGCGGGCGATACTCGAAGAGGCCTTCGGCCGTGTCGACGAGCGGCCGGACGCGATGCCGGCCGGCGTGACCACGTCGTTCGACCTGGCGTCCTTGACGAAGCCGTTCATCGCCGCAGTTGCTTTGCGCGCGGTCGCCGAGGGCCGAATCGAACTCGATGCGCCGCTGTGCATGTGGATCGGCGAATGGCGCGCCACGCCGCACGAAACGATCACGTTGCGCACGGTGCTCGCGCACACGTCGGGGATGCAATCGGGCGCGGACTACCGCGTACTCTTGAGCGAGAACGTCGAGGAGTTCGCCCTCTCGCGCGAGTTGGTCGCGGCTCCGTTCGAGCGGGTCATCTACAGCGACCTCGGGTTTATCGCGCTCGGCATCTTGCTTGCGCGGCTCTATGAGACGAGCCTCGCGCGGGTCGTCGAGGATGCATGTGCGGCGTTCGGTGCGACGGAGAGCCGCTTTAGACCGCGGGCGCGCGATGCCGCCGCCATTCCGGCGACCGAATTCGATGCCTGGCGCGGGCGCGTGCGTGGGGCCGTCCACGACGAGAAGGCGCATCTCATGAACGGAGTCGCCGGACACGCCGGGCTCTTCGGTACCGCGCGCGATGTGGCGGTTTTGGCCGAAGCATTTCTCGGACCGCTGCACGGACGCGCTGACGCTGCGTTGGCGCCGGCAACGGCACGCGAGGCGACCATCGAACAAGGCGGCGATCCGGTGTTGCGGCGCGGGCTCGGCTGGGCGTTGAAGACAAGCGATGAGAATTCGTGTGGCGCCAACATGTCGCGTTCGACTTTCGGGCACACCGGTTTCACCGGCACGTGCGTCTGGGCCGACCCGGTGCGCGATCTCTCGATCGTGCTGCTGACGAATGCCGTCTATTTCGGCCGGAACGATCTGCGCGATCTGCGCGCAGCGGTCTGCGACTCGATCGTCGCGGAGGTGGATCGATGCGCGCGCTCGGCTTAATGTCCGGAACGTCGCTCGACGGCATCGACGCGCTCCTCCTTGACCTGCGTCCGCGCGGCGAGGCGTATGCCTTTGAGGTCGTGCGTTTCGCGAGCATGCCGTTTGATTCCGAATTTCGGGCATGGTTGCTCGACAAGGTCATGCCGCCGCATCGGCCCGCACCGGCTGTCTTAGCCAAGCTCGATCGCGAACTTGGGCTACGGCTCGCCGACGCGGCGCGCGAGGTTGCCGGCGACGAGCCGGTCGACTTTGTGGCGAGTCACGGGCTGACCGTCCATCACGATGGCGCGGGACGCCGCACGATGCAACTCGGTGACCCGTATGCGATTCGCGAGGCGATCGGCGCGACGGTCGTCTTCGATTTTCGCCGCGCCGATTGCGCCGCGGGAGGGGAAGGCGCTCCGCTCGTTCCCTACGTCGACGCAATGTTGTTGGGATCGGACCGGCGCGACACGCTCGCGCTCAATCTCGGCGGCATCGCGAACCTCACGGTTATTCGGCAGGGCGTTCCGGCTTCCGAAGTTCGCGCCTGGGACGTGGGGCCGGGCAACATGTTGATCGACGCCTTCGTTCGCGCGCGGACCTCCGGTAAAGAGAGCTACGACGCGGATGGCTCGCATGCACTCGGCGGACACGTCTCTCAAGCCGCGGTCGAGGCTATGCTCAAGGATCCGTATTTCGCGCAAGAGCCGCCGAAGTCGACCGGACGGGAACGGTTTGGCGCGCAGTTCTTAAAGAAGCATGCCCGGTCGCTCGCTAAAGTGTCGCTGGCCAACGGCTGCGCGACGCTGGCGGCGCTCACCGTCGAGGCAATTGCGCGCGATATCGAACGCTACGCCCCACCGCGCGCACGCTTGATCGTCAGCGGCGGCGGCGTACACAATCACTCGCTGCTCGCAGGCATCGCGCTGCGCGTTGGCGCGGGCTACGATGTGGTTCCGTTCGACGATCTCGGCGTCGACGGCGATGCAAAGGAAGCGATGGCCTTCGCGATTCTCGGCTACGAAGCGTTGCGCGGCCGCCCCGCGGGTGTTCCGGCGGTGACCGGCGCTCAGTCCGCTGCCGTTCTCGGTGCGATAGTGCCGTTCGCACTCGACGATCTCATGAGAAAGGTAGAGCGCGAAGTATTGGAAGCCTGACCGAGATTTGATCTTGGCGGTGGCTAAGATCGTCTAACGACTTTGATCGCGGCCACGACCGGTCCGCACTGGCCGCCGGGCGGATCCTTGCTTGCGAACTGAAGCGTCGTCATCGCACGCGTCGCGGTGAAGGCGACCGTCTTGGCTGCCCAGATATTCTTATGAATGCTCGCTTTGTTCGTGTCGACGGCGAAATCGGCGATCGTTCCGGCAACGGTAACGCGGGCGCGCTTGATATCCGGCGGACATTCGCCATTTCCGGAGAGCAGGAAACTGACGACATACTTCGCGCCGCGCACGGTCTTGAACGACTGCGCGATCGCGCCGGTCCCCGGAGTGCCGTCGAGGTCGACGCTGCGAGCGCCGCCTGGGGCTGTCCAGTACGTGCCGATCAAATCGACGGTTGCTTGCGTGACGGTCCAGCCGGTGATGGCCGTCGAGCCCTTCGGATACGTTGCAAAGCCGCCCGGATTTGGCGCCATCGAGAAGTCGCCGTCAACGATCACGTTGACCGCTTTGGGGCCGGCGAGGGCCGGCTCCGGAGTCGCGCCGAGGCCCGCGATCGAAAGCGTTAACAGCATCAAGCATCCGGTGAAATAGCGCATAGAGCGTCTCCCAAAAAGATGACGACGTGGCGCTACGATTCCCGGCGTCCGGCGCAATCCCTAGGCTGCTGCGCGCGCGATTCGTTTGCCGAGAGACACGTGAGATGATCTCCGAGGATATCGCAAAAGGCGGTCGTCGTCCTTAGGGCGCACAGGTCATGGTATGAGTGATCGTCTCGCGGTGGGGGTCGATGCCGGGGGCACATCAACCGTGGCCGCCATCTCCCGTGGCGGCGAAGCGGGACCGGCAGCGCGCGGTGCTCCGGCTAATCCTTCGTCGATCGGTTGCGAACGGGCAGCTGCAAACATCGCCGCGACGATTCGCGCAGCGACCGGGGGCGGTGCACCGGCCGCGTTGTATGTCGGCGCGGCGGGAGCGGGCAGCGCCGGAACCGCACGTAGTCTCGAGGGCGCGTTACGCGCTGAATTTCCGGAGATCGTTCACCTGACTGTTACGGGAGACGTTGAGTGCGCGCTTCGCGCGGCGATTCCGGTGGGCCCGGGGATCGTGCTGATTGCCGGTACCGGCTCGGTAGCTTACGCCGAGAATGGCGAAAGGAGCGTGTGCGTCGGTGGCCACGGCTATCTTGCCGGTGACGAGGGATCGGCGTTTGCGATCGGCTTCGCCGCCGTCAGGTTGCTGGCGCGCACGTACGACGGACGCGCGCACACCGATGAGACGACGGCGCTTGTCGAACGCACGCTCGATTGCAGCGATCGCGAAGGCCTAGCGGCCGCACTGTATTCGGCGCCGCTTGACGTCGCAAAGATCGCGGCGCTCGCGCCAAGTATCATCGGATTCGCCGGAAAAGGCAACCGTGCGTCGACGCGGATCGTGCAAGGCGCGGCTCTAGAATTGGGCGACCTCATTCGTTTCGCTGCACAGCAGTCAGGTTTGGCTGAAGCGTCGCCGGCGATCGCGTTTGCTGGGGGGTTACTGCGCGAGAATAGTTTGCTATCGTTTCTGCTTGAGAACCGCGTGACCAACGAAGTTTCTGGAGCCGCGATCGTGCGGCTGCGCGACGAGCCCGCAAGCGCGGCGCTCCGTTTCGCCGAGGGGATGCTCGCGTGAACGAAAAAGCGTCCCCGACCGAGGCCGTCAACACCGCGACGCGCAGCCTCGACGAACTCTCCACGGACGCGCTCGTGCGCGTGCTTGCTCGAGAACAACGCACGGCGTTCGATACGCTCGAGGCAGCTGCTCCGGCGCTCACGCGCGCGGTCGACGCCATCGTTGGATGCTTACAGCGCGGCGGGTCCCTGCACTACGTCGGTGCCGGAACGAGTGGGCGGCTTGGGGTACTCGATGCCGCAGAGTGTCCGCCGACCTTTGGGACCGTCCCGGAACTCGTCCGCGCGCATGTCGCGGGCGGTCCGACGGCGTTGGTGCGGGCGGTCGAAGGCGCCGAGGATGACGCGGGCGCGGGAGATGCGGAAGCGCGAGCGCTGGCTCGGCCCGGTGATGCGGTCGTCGGAATATCAGCCAGCGGCGGCGCGGCTTACGTGGTTGCTTGGATTCGTGTCGCGCGAGCGTGCGGCGCGTTCACGATCGCGTTGACGAGCGATCGTGAATCAGCGCTAGCGAAGGCAGCGGAATTGCCGATCCTCCTTGAGACCGGCGCCGAGCCGCTCGCCGGTTCGACGCGCATGGTCGCCGGCACGGCGCAGAAAATCGCGCTCAACACGCTCTCGACGGCGACGATGGTGCGCTTCGGAAAGGTCTACGATAACTTGATGGTCGACGTCGTCGCGACCAACGCGAAGTTGCGGGCGCGAGCCTTGCGACTGATCGGGACGCTGGCGCCCGCAAACGAAGAGCGCGCACGCGAACTGCTCGACCAGGCGGGCGGCAGCGTCAAGATCGCCGTCGTGATGGCGCGTCGCGGCGTGGATGCGGCGCAAGCGCACGCACTGCTTGAGCGCGAGCGCGGCTTCCTGCGCGCCCTAATGTAGCTCAACGGCCTCGCGGCGGTCGGCGCTGCCCATACGGCGAAAGGTCAGAATCCGGTTCGGAGGTCCCGTTGCGCATCGTACGTTCTTCACGACACGCCCTCGTTTTGCTCTTGGCGCTGGGTACGGGGTTTTTCGTCCAGCCGTCGGGTGCAGATGCGGCGCCGGGGCAACCGATTGCGTTCGTGCCGTTGGACGACCGGCCGGTCACGTTGCAATTGCCGGTTATGCTGGGGCGCGTCGCCGGCCAGCCGCTGCTGGTTCCTCCGCGCGCGACGTTAGGCCACTACTTGACGCCGGGCGACCCCGAAGCGATTCTGCGTTGGCTGCGCTCGTCGCAGACGCAGGGCGTTTCGGCCGTCGTCGCATCGACGGACATGATCGCATACGGCGGGCTTGTCGCTTCGCGCATCCCGGGCGTTTCAGCCGACCAGGCCGACGCGCGTTTGCGCAGTTTCGCGGCGATCAAGTCCGAACGCCCCGGCGCATTCGTCGGCGCGTTCGGGACGATCATGCGGCTGGCACCGACCGGCGTGCCGAACCTAGGTCCCGCGCTCGGCTACTACGCAACCGGTGAAACGGTCGATCTGATTCAAACATACGCAAACCTGCCCGATCCGTTGCAGACCGACGAACAGCGGCAGTACGCGGCGCGCCTGCGCGAACGCATCGGTCCTGCGATCTTGGATGCATACTTGGCGACGCGCGCGCGTAATCTATCAGTCGATGAGTACGTGCTGCAGCTGGCGGCCGAGAACGGTTTCGATCGTGTCGTGCTCGGACAAGACGATGCCGGCTCGACCGGCCTGCACCTGCGCGATGTCGCGGCCCTGCAGCGTGCCTCAGCGGCATTTTTCTTGCACGAGCTGGCGTCGATCGAGCCCGGCGCCGACGAACTCGGCATGGCGTTGCTGGCGCAGGCCTTGGCGCGTAATGTCGGCTGGGCGCCGAGCGTTCGCGTCGTCTATTCTCGGACCGGCGCGGCAGCCTTCAACGATCAACTCGAGTTTGTCCCGATCGACGTCACGATCGGTCATCTCATCGGTCTGTGCGGGGCTCATCGCGTCGACACGGAGGGCGACGTCCGGCTGTACGTGCGCTTGCCGGATACGCAGGCCGCCGACGAAGGGGTGTTTGAAGATGGCCTTGTCGCCGATGTCGCAGCGGGGCGCTCGGTCGCGGTCGCCGACCTGACGTTCTTACGCGGGAAGCCGGGGCCCGAGCAACGGGAACTCACCGAAGCGCTGATCGCGCGCAGCATCGCAGGAAAGATCGATGCGTTTGCATCTTGGAATACCAACGCAAACACGGTGGGGACGGCCCTCGCTGCTGCAATAGCGGCGGGCGCCGGCCGCCGGGCCGGGCGATACGATCCAAGAGCGCACGCCGAGTTCATGCTCAACCGCTACATCGACGACTACGCGTTCCACCAGTTCGTCCGGCCGGATCTCAACGAAGAGTTGCGACCGCGCGGCATCGACACGACGCTGTTGCTACCCGATGTCGCGACCGAAGCTGGGCAGAAGAATCGCGCCGAACTCTGGCGCTATGCGCTCGATCTCAAAGAACGCATCTATCCGCAGTACCACGATCGGGGCTTGACGATCACTCTCCCGTGGGATCGGACGTTCGAGACGGCAATAGATGTGCGCTTGTAGGGGAATTCAGCCCGCGCGATGCGTGCTCTGGCAGAGTTCGGTGAGAACGCCGCCAGTGCTCTCGGGATGGAGAAAGGCAATGATGTTGCCGTGCGCGCCTTTGCGAGGTGTGTCGTCGATGAGCCGAACGCTGCTTGCCTTGAGGCGAGCTAGTTCGGCGACGATGTCTTTGACGCGATAGGCGATGTGGTGCATCTTGGTCGGTGCATCGCCGCGAAAGCGCGCGATCGGCGAATCGCCGGCGAGCGGCCGCAATAATTCGATAACCGACTCTCCAACCGATAGTCCCACGATCTCGACGCCTTGATCGGCGACCGTCTCGCGGTAGAGTTGCCGGAATCCGAGCGTCTCGACGTACAGCCGAATCGTCGCTTCCAAATCGCCGACAACCAACGCGATGTGATCGATCGTGTAGCCGTTCAGGGTCGCGCTCTGCTGGCTCAGGCCACAACCTCGGTTGCTATGTGGCGGCCGAAAACGGCGCGGAGAACATCGCAGATCTCGCCGAGCGAGGCGCCGGCGTCGACGGCTTCGAGAAGAAGCGGCATGAGGTTGGCCGTTCCCTTGGTCCCAGCGCGTAATTCATCGAGACGGTGCTCGACCGTCGCAGCGTCGCGTTCCGCGCGATAGCGCTCGAGCCGCGCGACCTGTTCGCGTTCGATTGCTGGGTCGATGCGTTGAAGTTCGATGTGCGGGCCGGCGGCATCGGGTTCGACAAACCGATTGACCCCGACGACGATCTGCTCGCCGCTCTCGACCTCTTGTTGCGCATGGTAGGCAGATTCGGCGATGCGCGTTTGCATCCAGCCGCTCTGAATCGCCTCGACGCTCCCGCCGAGTGCATCGACCTCCGCGATCAAGGCGCGCGCACGCTCGACAAGTTCTGCCGTCAGTGCCTCGACATAATACGATCCGGCCAGCGGATCGACAACGTCGGCGACGCCACTTTCAAATCCGATGACTTGCTGCGTACGCAATGCCAGGCGCGCCGACTCGGCGGTCGGCAGCGCGAGCGCCTCGTCCTTACCGTTGGTATGCAACGATTGCGTTCCGCCCAGGACGGCAGCCAATGCCTGCAGCGTCACGCGAACGACGTTGTTGTCGGGCTCTTGCGCCGTGAGGGTCGAACCACCGGTCTGCGTGTGGAAGCGCAGCATCTGCGAGCGTGGGTCCTTCGCGCCGAATTCGTCGCGTGTGATGTGAGCCCACAGGTAGCGCGCGGCGCGGTATTTGGCGACTTCCTCAAAAAAGTCGTTGTGCGCATTCCAGAAGAACGAGAAACGCGGCGCGATCGCATCGACGTCGAGACCCGATGCCCGTGCGGCGCGAAGATATGCCTTGGCATTGGAGAGCGTGAACGCGATCTCTTCAACCGCCGTTGAGCCTGCCTCACGGATGTGGTACCCTGAGACCGAGATCGTATTCCACTGCGGCACTTCGCGCACGCAGTAGGCCATACTGTCGGTCACCAGCCGCATCGACGGCTTAGGCGGAAAAATGTACGTACCGCGCGCGACGTACTCCTTGAGCACGTCGTTCTGAATCGTTCCGTTTAGTTTGGCAAACGGGATGCCGCGGCGCCGGGCAACGGCGAGTACCATCGCGAGCAAGATCGCAGCGGGCGCGTTGATCGTCATCGAGACGCTGACCTCGTCGAGAGGAATCGCTTCGAAGAGCGTCTCCATATCGCGAACGTGATCGATGGCAACGCCGACTTTGCCAACCTCGCCACGCGCTTGCGGGGCATCGGAATCGTACCCGAGTTGTGTCGGCAGATCGAAGGCGACCGAAAGGCCGGTCGTGCCGCGTGCGAGCAGATAGCGGTAACGGGCATTCGACTCGGCGGCGGTCGCGAAGCCGGCGTATTGACGCATCGTCCAGAGCCGGCCGCGATAGCCGTCGCTGCGAATCGAGCGGAGAAATGGGAATGCGCCCGGCTCGCCGGGTTCTGCCTTTGCTTTCGCGGCGCTGCCGTCGGCGGCATCGTAGGCGGCCTTCAGCGGGATGCCGCTTCCGTTCTGCTCGCGCGCATCCGCCGAGCGCCGTCCGTTGCTAGCCATTACCACAATCCTTCGAGGTCGCCGTCCCGGCCCCCCGGACGCCTGCCGGGCCTGCGGGGATCAAGATTGCAGGCAAGTCGAATCGCATCGCCACAATCCCCCGTCTACCCGGGAATGTTGATCGACCACTTTGGGAGTGAGCACATGACGAATTGGAAGCGGATCGCGTTTTTTGCCGCGGTGACGGTTTTTGCGACATGCGCGCAAGCGTCCGCACAAGAGTGGGCCAAGCAATTATTGATAAAATCGCCGCGCCATCAGGAGTGGGTCGACGTCAAGTACGGCAACCGCACCGTGCACGCGTTCGTCGTTTATCCCGAGGTAAGCACGAAGGCGCCCGCGGTCGTCGTCGTTCACGAAATATTCGGCCTCACCGACTGGGCTCGCAGCGCCGCCGACGATCTTGCTGCCGCCGGTTACGTGGCCATCGTCCCGGACCTGCTCTCGGGTTTCGGCCCCCATGGCGGAGGGTTCAGCGACTTTGCTTCCACCGACGATGCCACGAAGGCAGTCTCCCAACTTAATCCGGATATCGTTACCGCAGACTTGAATGCGGTCGCCGATTACGTGAAAAAACTCCCGGCCGTGAACGGCAAGCTTGCGGTCGCAGGGTTCTGCTGGGGCGGCGATGTTGCGTTCCGTTTTGCCACGGTCCGTCACGACCTAAACGCGGCATTC
Source organism: Candidatus Erabacter solicola (assembly GCA_003136895.1). GTDB lineage: Bacteria > Vulcanimicrobiota > Vulcanimicrobiia > Vulcanimicrobiales > Vulcanimicrobiaceae > Erabacter > Erabacter solicola. Next base: position 20,385 of record PLDY01000147.1, read on the forward strand.
GTGTTTTACGGTTCGCCTCCAACTGACGTTACGAGGATTACCACGCCCGTCTATGGCTTTTATGCGGGCAACGACGCGCGTATCGGTGCGACGATTCCGGCGACCATCGACGCGATGAAGTCGGCCGGTAAGCCGTATTATCCGGTGACGTACGACGGAGCCGGGCACGGATTCATGCGAGCCGGTGAAGATCCCGGGAACACGAACGCCGCGAACAAGAGAGCTCGCGCCGACGCATGGACGCGCTGGGCCACGCTTCTGAAAGCTATGTAGCGTTGCGCCGGCGCGGAGACTGGTCGGTGCGCGCCGCGATGAGGTAGATGGTGCCGAGCGCGAGATTGAACGGGATCGGCCCGAGAGTTTTCCATGTTCCGGCGATGTCGCCGTGCCAGACTTCGAACGCCGGCCACGCCGCAGCAAAGACCTGATCGAGTGCGACGATGTAGAGAAGCGGGCGGAAACGCACCGGATCGCGCAGCAACGCCAGGTAGACCAGAGCAACGACGACCAGTTCGCAACCCACAAATGCCGCGATCGACGGATCTCTTGTCGGGACATCCAAGAGTGGCCCGGTAAGCGACTGGAAGAAGAGCATCAGCGCCGCGACAAAAAGATCGGTGAGCGCACCGATGGCCAGCGCGATTCGCAGCACGAGCAGCGGCATCGCGTTAGCCGAGCGTCACGAGCGGTGAGTTCGCTTCGACCGTCTCGCCTTTTGTAACGTGAACTTTGACGGCGACTCCTGAGCGGTGTGCGCGAATCTCGTTCATCATTTTCATCGCCTCGATGACGGCCACGACCTGACCTTCGGCGATCGCCGCGCCCTCGGTCACGTTCATCTCGACGATCAAACCGTGCATCGGCGAAGAGATCGCGTCGCCGCTCGCTGCTCGGCCGTTCCGGCCGCGTGCGGTCGCTGGCTTCGGTGCGCCTCGCCGGGCCCGCGTTCCACTGCCGGCCGGCCGATCCAGGACGCGAACGAAGAAGAGTTTGTCGTTGACCTCAACCCGCACGACGTCGCGTTCGCCCGCGGGAACTTGACCGGCGGCCGTTTCCGCGACCGCTTGCGGCGCAATCCAGGTTGCGGCAAATGTTTCGAGCGTTGCGGTTCCGTATGTGCCGTCAACGACGCGGGGCGAGTCGTTCACGGCCCGCAGGAACGGTAATGTCGTGGGCACGCCACCGATCGTGTACTCGTCGATAGCACGCCGCAATCGCGCGCGCGCCTGCTCACGATTCGGAGCCCAGACGATCAGCTTAGCGATCATCGAATCGTAGTTCGAGCCGATTGTCGTCCCGAGGCTAGCCGCCGAGTCGATGCGCACGCCGAGACCGCCGGGCTCGCGATAGGCATCGATCGTTCCCGGCGCGGGGCGGAAGCCTTGCGTCGGATCCTCGGCGTTGACGCGAACCTCGATCGAATGGCCACGCAGCACAACCGCGTCCTGGTTGTAGCCGAGCGGTTCGCCCGCAGCGACGCGCAGCTGTTCGCGGATCAGGTCGAGCCCGCTCACCATCTCCGAGATCGTGTGCTCGACTTGAATGCGCGTGTTCATCTCGAGAAAGAAGAACTCGTCACCGGCGACGAGCGTCTCGATCGTGCCGACGCTGTCGTATCCGATGGCGCGCGCCGCGCGAATTCCGGCATCGCGCAGACCTTCGCGAACACGATCGCTAACGAGGGCGGGTGTCTCTTCATAGAGTTTCTGGTGGCGGCGCTGCAGTGAGCAATCGCGCTCGCCAACGTGGATAACGTTGCCGTGCTTATCGGCCAGGATCTGCAGCTCGACGTGTTTCGGATTATCGAGGTAGCGCTCGACATAGATCGTGGGATTCTTGAAATACGCTTCGGCCTCGCGCCGCGCGTTGATGAAGGCCGGCTCGATCTCTTCGAGCGTGCGCGCAACCTTTAGGCCCTTGCCGCCGCCACCGCCCGAGGCCTTGAGTGCGAGCGGCAGTCCGTATTCCCTGGCGGCCCTGCGCGCGGCATCGGCGGATTCAATCGGCTCGCTGCTACCGGGAACAACGGGGACGCCCGCTTTGAGCATCGCCTGCCGCGCGCGAATCTTGTCGCCCATCGCATCGATCGCGTCGGGATGCGGACCAACCCAGATCAGTCCTGCCGCAATCACCGCGCGAGCGAAGCCGGCATTCTCGGCGAGAAAACCATAGCCCGGATGGACCGCATCGGCCCCGGATTTGCGCGCGACATCCAGCAGTTTCTCGATATTGAGATAGCTCTGGGCCGGACTAGCCGGTCCGAGCAAAAACGCTTCGCCTGCGTAAGCGACGTGCGCTGCCTCGCGATCCACATCGGAGTAAACGGCGACCGTTTCGAGGCCCATCTCACGCGCCGAGCGCATGACGCGCAGCGCGATCTCACCGCGGTTGGCGACGAGAAGTTTTCTCAGGACCTAGCGCCTCGAACGCCGGCGATCGAATTCAAAATCGACTTCATCGAAATCCCGGCCGGCTAGACGCCAGGGCGATGGGGTCTCGATAGGTGCGCCATCCCCGAGCATCTCGATTGCCGTTGCGATCGTGCTTAACTCATCGGCGTCCGGCATTCCGCACGGTCCGTCGAGCGCCTCGAGCCTCACGGTTCCGTTTGTTTCGGAAACATACCCATGGCGTGGTATCCCGAGTCGACGAAGTGAACGTCTGCGGTAATCGCGCGCGACAGATCCGATGCGAGGTACACCGCGGTGTTGCCAACGTCTTCAGAGGTGACGTTGCGCCGCAGTGGCGCGGCCGATTCAACCTTATCGAGCATGGTCTTAAAATCTTTGACCTGGCGGGAACTCGCGGTGCTGATCGGTCCCGCCGAGATCGCGTTGACGCGGATGCCGCGATCGCCGAGATCGAACGCGAGATAGCGAACGATCGCTTCGAGCGCCGCCTTCGAGATGCCGGCGACATTATAGTTCGGCACGATTGAGGTGGCTCCGAGATAGGTGAGCGCCATGATGCTCGATCCGTCATTGAGAACGTCGACCAGCGCGTTGGTAAGCGCGATCAGCGAGTACGATGAGATGTCGAGCGCAAGTGCAAATCCCGAGCGCGACGTCTTAAAGACCTTCCCGGCCAGGTCTTCTTTGTTCACGAAGGCGATCGAGTGCACGAGCGCGTCAAGGGTGCCGTAGTCGCGGCGAATGTCATCCGCGAGCTTCGCCAGCGCCTCATCCGACGTCACATCACATTCGTAGGCTTTTCCGCCGCCGAGTTCAGCCGCCAGTTTCTCGACTTCGTCCTTAACGCGTTCGCCCTGATAGATGAACGCGAGCTTGGCCCCGTGCGCCGCGAACGCCCGAGCTATGCCCGTCGCAATGCTCCAGCGGTTCGCGACGCCAGTAATGAGCGCGGTCTTACCTTCGAGAAGCCTCATACCGGTGCGTTATCCCCCGCAGGTTCGGATGCCCTGCGAAAGTGAGATCAACATATGGGTGGTTCGCGAACGACCCTCCACTTCGCCGGGTCCACTCGATAGATCGTGTAATTTCCGCAGCCGCGGCTCGCAGACAGGACCGGATCCGGCGGCGATAGATACGACACGTAGTACCCGGGCGGAGATGAGAGATCCGGATTCTGCTCCAAAAACTCTTGCTCGCTTACGGCGAAACGGTTGTCGTCGAAATCCGCCTTTGACTGGGGAATTGTCACCCTGTCGGATCGAAATGCTTGCGGCGTCGCTGCCGCGCCGGCGTTCCATGCGTCGAAAGCCACGCTCATTGCCGCTGCCTCCCGGCCCGGAATGACGACTTCCGTTTCGTTCCCAGTGGGCATATCAAGCGTCGACACGATTCCGCCCGGTTCGACGCGTAACGAGGCAATTTCTCCGCCGATGAGTTCGAATCGAACAAGCACCGAGTCCGCAAACTGCGTGATGCGGACCTTCGTACCGGGCTCGATCAGTTGCGGCGAGTTCCCGTAGCGCGAATGAAATGCCGCATCGAGCCCGCGAACGACGACGCCCGGAAGTGTGTAGGAGATACGGGCCCCGCGCTGGGCCACAGCCGGGGATGTTCCGGCCGACAAGAAAACAAAAGCGGCTAGCGCTAGGAGTGCGCGGGTTATCACAGCGGAATGTTTCCGTGTTTTCGTTTGGGGCGCTCGACGCGTTTGTCGGCGAGCATCTTGAGCGCGCGGGAGACGGCTTGGCGCGTGCGGCTGGCTTCGATCACGTCGTCGATGTAGCCGCGCTGGGCGGCGATGAACGGGTTGGCGAAACGCTCCTCGTAGTCGGAGATCAGCTCGGCGGCTTTGGCATCCGAGTCGTTCGCTTCGGCGATCTCGCGGCGGAAGATCGTCTTCACGGCGCCCGGTGCGCCCATGACGGCGATCTCGGCGGTCGGCCACGCGACATTGTAGTCGGCCCGGATGTGCTTTGAGGCCATAACGTCGTACGCGCCGCCGTATGCCTTGCGCGTGATGACGGTAATCTTCGGCACGGTCGCCTCCGCAAACGCGAAAAGCAGCTTCGCGCCGTGCTTGATGATCCCGCCCCATTCCTGCTGCGTGCCGGGCAGAAAACCGGGAACATCCTCGAACGTGATCAGC
>PLDY01000040.1 GCA_003136895.1 Candidatus Erabacter solicola
GCCAACGCGGCGATCAATCCGGTTGCGGCACTGCTCGAAGCCAAGAACTCCGCAATTCCGAGCGAGCCAAACGCGGCCGAATTGGCGCGCTCGCTCGCACTCGAAGGCGCGGCGGTCGCCAAGGCGCTCAAGATCAATTTGCCCTTCGGCGACCCTTGGGAGTACGTCTGCGAAGTGATCGCCACGAGCGTCGACGGGCGCAACTCAATGACGATCGATCTCGCCGCCCGGATGAAAACCGAGATCGACCACATCAACGGNNCGCCGCCGGGCGGCGTGCCGGCGTTCCCACGCCGTACAACGAAACGATCCTGCGTCTGGTCAAAGCCAAGGAGAATGCGCCGCGCGAGTGAGCCCGTGATCGAGGCGGTTATCTTCGATCCCGCAGGCTCGCGCTAACTGAACAGCTTTGCGACGTTCAGAACGGTCTTGTACACGCCCCACAACAGCGGGATGAGGACGACCGCCCAAGCGATGATGACGCCGAGGCTGTTGCTGCTTCCGGTATTTTGCTGTTGCATTTAAGCCAAAGCCTCCACTTCGCCGACGCTCGCGTAATGGCTTTCGTTCAACGGCTTCATCGCCAAGTTGCAGAAGAACCCGACGACCAGCAGCCCGGCCATGATGTACATCGTGACCGAGTATGCGTCCGCCTTGGCGACCCCCTGATCGAGTTGATACTGGCGGATATAGTTGACGAGGAACGGGCCGGCGATGCCCGCCGCCGACCACGCGGTCAGTAGACGGCCGTGAATCGCGCCGACTTGCAACGTGCCGAAGACATCGCGCAGGTATGCCGGAATCGTCGCGAAGCCGCCGCCGTACATCGATAGAATGATCAGATAGAAGATGACGAACAACAGAAGGTTGTGCGTCTTGCCGGTCCACGGAACGAGTGCGTACAAGACGATCCCAAGCAAGAAGAAGATCGCGTAGGTCTTCTTTCTTCCAAGGAAGTCGGAGGCCGAGGCCCAGCTGATGCGGCCCAGCATGTTGAAGATGCTGAGCAACCCGACGAATCCGGACGCCGCCGCCGCCGAGGCCGCGACCGCGATCGCGGTATCGTGCGGGAAGCGCGCCGGAAACATTTCTTGAATCATCAGCGACGCCTGCCCGAGCACGCCGATTCCGGCGGTCACGTTCAAAAAGAGCACTCCCCAGAGCAACCAGAACTGCGGCGTCTTGATCGCTTGGTTCGCGGTGACGTTGTGGACCGTAATCATCGATCGCGTCTCGTCAACGGCGGTCGGCGCCACGTAGCCCGCCGGCGCCCAGCCGGGAGCCGGGGCGCGCACGATCGTGGGCCCGATCATCATGAAACAGAGATAGATGATTCCCATCGTCAGCATCGTCAGCATGACGCCGGTGTCGGTCGCGCTCGAGTAGTGTTTCATGAGCGAAACGGCCAGAGGAGCGCCGATCAGCGCGCCGCCGCCGAAGCCCATGATCGCGCAGCCGGTCGCCAGACCGGGCCGATCGGGAAACCATTTGATCAGGGTTGAGACGGGCGAGATGTATCCGATACCGAGACCGCAGCCGCCCACGACGCCGTAGCCGAGATAGACGATCCACAACTGGTGCAAAGCCACACCGCCGGACGCGATCAGGAGCCCGCCGCCGAAGAGCAGTGCCGAAGTGAACATCGCTTTGCGCGGCCCGACACGTTCGACCCAGGCGCCGCCGAAGGCGGCGGAGAGCCCCAAGAAGACGATCGCAATGCTGAAGATCCAGCCGAGTGCGGTGATACTCCAATCGCCGGGCCCCGCTACGGTGATCCCGAGCAGCTGCGACATCGGCTTGTTGAAGACGCTAAACGCATACGCCTGGCCGATACAGATGTGGACCGCCAGCGCGGCCGGCGGGACCATCCATCGGCTGTAGCCGGGCTTCGCGAAAGAGTGCGCTTTATCCAAGAAGTTCATCATGGCGAAGCCCCCCACTGTCATAAACGGCCTAGTTGAGCGTGGGTTTGTCCTGCGCTCGCTCGCTTCCCTGCGACCTTGGAGGCCAATTGCGTCCTGCGAAAACGTGGACTTCCGCAGCGTTCATGCGGCGGCGGGTGCTGCCCTCCGCGCGTCGTAGCAGGGAGGCATGGCACGTGCGAAATTCTCCACTCTCGTCGTCCTAATCGCGGCGCTCGCGATAGCCTTGGCGTCCGGGCGCGCATCCGCGCTCGTGCGCTGCGGCCCCTGGGACCAGACTGCACCCGGCGTCCAGCTCTGCGAGGTGGGCATTGGGTCCGCCATTCTCGACGTCACGGCATCGGATCGGCAGCAGGCCTCGGAATGGTGCTGGGCCGCCTCGATCTCGGCCGTCTTTCATTACTACGGCCACCCGGTCTCGCAGGCGCGCATCGTCAGGGAGGCCTTCGGCCGAATCGTCAACATGCCAGGCTCAACGCAAGAGATTCTCGACGCCCTCAACCGCGACTGGACCGACGACAACGGGAAGGGCTTCCGCGTCTCCGGCGACACGCGCTCCGCCAGTATCGTCACCGCCGCGCAGGACTTGGCGAACAACATGCCGCTCATCATCGGTTCGCGCGGCCACGCGATGGTGCTTACCGACTTGGTCTACGTGCGCGATCGCAGCGGCCGGGGCGAACCTCGCTCGGCGACCGTGCGCGATCCTTGGCCCTATAACGCGCAGAAGCGCCAGCTCACGCCGCAGGAATGGTATGGCGTGCGCTTTCTGGCGCGAATTCGCGTCCAAGATGTCTAGCTCGCGATTCCCGCGCTTTCGATCAACCGGTCGAGCAATGCCGCCGGCTCGCTGCCGATCAGAACTCGCGTACGCAGCGAGCTGATGAAGCCGTCGGCCGCCGCACGCTCGAAGTACGCCTCCAGACCGTCGTAGAATCCGGCGACGTTGAGCACCGCAGCCGGTTTGTCGTGGTAGCCCAGTTGCCGCCAGGTGATCGCTTCGAAGAGTTCGTCCATCGTCCCGAAGCCGCCCGGTAGCGCCAGGAACGCCTCGGAACGCTGCGTCATCAGCGCCTTGCGCTCGTGCATCGTGCTCACGACGTTCAGCTCGGTCAGGCCGCCATGAGCCTGTTCGCGATCGACCAGCGCTTGCGGGATGACCCCGATCACCTCGCCGCCGGCTTCCAGCGCCGCGTCGGCGAGCGCTCCCATCAAACCGATTCGGCCGCCGCCGAAGACGACGCCGAGGCCGCGCTCCACCAAGAGCCGGGCCACAAGGCGCGCCGTCTCGGCGTAGAGCGGCTGCGCTCCCACGTTTGCGCCGCAAAAGACAGCGACGCGTTTCATCGAATCCTCACGCAATGGGGCATTCGCTGATGATCGCGGCAGCGCTTTTGTCGCTTGGCGCATGGATCGGCCTCGCGTTTCTGCGAGGCGGCTTTTGGCGCGCCCGCGTGGACGCGCACTTGGACGCACCTCGAGCCTCGCTCGATACGATCCGGGTCGAGGCGGTGATTCCGGCGCGCGACGAGGCCGGCTTCATCGCGCGAACGTTCCGATCGGTCGTCGAACAAGACTTTTCCGGCGCGCTGCACGTTACGCTCGTCGACGATCACAGCGTCGACGGCACCGCCGCAGCGGCGCAGACCGCTCTTGCCACGGCCCAGCACGCGCAGCGAGCGACGATCGTCGCGGCGCGAGCGCTTCGCGCCGGTTGGACCGGTAAACTCAACGCGCTGCAAAGCGGCCTGGAGACGGTGCTCGCCGGCCGGCCGGCGCCCGATTTCTGGCTGTTCACGGATGCCGATATCGAGCACGAGACCGGCAATCTCGCAGCGCTCGTTGCCGTCGCGCAGCGCGACCAGCTCGACCTCGTCTCCTCGATGGCACACCTCAACTGCACCACGCTTTGGGAGCGCCTGCTCGTTCCGGCCTTTGTCTTTTTCTTTGCGAAGCTCTACCCATTCGCGTGGTCGAACGATCCGCGCCGCGCAACGGCGGCAGCCGCGGGCGGTTGCATTCTTCTGACCAACTCCGCGCTCGAGCGGATCGGCGGCTTCTCCGCCATCGGCGATCGGCTCATCGACGACTGCGCGCTTGCCGCGGCGGTAAAGAAGAGCGGGGGGCGCACTCGGCTCGGTCTCACGAATCGCGCATGCAGCATTCGTCGGTATGCGGCGCTCGGCGAGCTGTGGGCGATGGTCAAACGTAGCGCGTTCACGCAGCTCGATCATTCGTACTCGTTGCTCGCACTTACCGTCGCCGGGATGGCGCTGCTCTACATCGTTCCACCGTTGCTGACCGTCGACGGTTTGCTGGCGAACGATCCAAAGCTCGAGATCGTCGCCTCACTCGCGTGGTTGCTCAGCGCCCTGCTCTACCTGCCGACGCTGCGAGTCTACGGCCGACCGGCGACGGCTGCCTTCGCGCTTCCGCTCGCCGCCGTGCTCTATTCCGTGATGACCGTCGACTCAGCTCTCGCGTACGCCCGCGGTCGCGGTGGAGTGTGGAAGGGCCGCGCCGATGCCGCGAAAGGCGCGCTCGAGAGCACGTAAGGCCGACAGGACGCCGCGCGTCATGCGCGCTGCCGCCAGCGGGTCGCGCAGCATCGCGATCGCAAGCGCCGTGCGTTCGAGTCCACCCGAACCGTCGAGCGCGGCGTTGAGCTCCGGCAAGTCGTCGCCGGCCGCGTCGCTAGCCGCGCGCAAGACCGCGACCGCGACGCCGGCGCGGCTCAAACGCTCGACGAGCGCGTAGCTTTCCATATCGACGGCCTGCGCGCCGGTCTGCTCGCCGAGCGCGCGTTTCTCTCGGGCGCGCGTGACGATCCGGTCGACCGCGAGCGCTCGGATACCGCTCTGAGCGATGCCGGCCGCATCGTGCACGTCCGCCGACAATGCCGCATCGGTCTCGACGCTGCCCGTCGCCGACGCGATCCAAGCATAGAGGAGCACGTCACCGACTCGAAACGCCGGTGAGAGCAGACCGCATACTCCGGTTACGAGGACGCGGCGCGGCGGCGAGTCGCTCGCGAGCGCAATCTCGGCGGCCATACTCGCCGCGCGATCGCCGATACCGATCGGCACAACCGCGATGCGCGAACGGTTGAGCCCGCGCCGAACGGCGCGCTCCTCCGCGCCGCGCGGTACGAAGACGGCATCGATCATCTACGTCGGGCCACCCGCGCCGTTAGGACTTGCTGAAGACCGTCGCGAGCGAGCGGAGCATGTTCTGCGGCCGCATCGAGTCTTCAGCCGCGGTCGGCTCGTAGCCGCAGTGCACCATGCAATCGGTACACTTCGGATTGCCGCTCTTACGTCCGTACTGCGACCAATCGGTCTTTTCGATCAGCTCGGCGTACGTATCGTAATACCCCTCGCCGAGCAGATAGCACGGCTTCTGCCAACCAAACAGACTATACGACGGCATGCCCCACGGCGTGCACTCATAATCTTTTTCGCCGACCAGGAAATCGATGAAAAGCGGGTTGTGATTGAAGTTCCACGCCTTCTTGTTGCCGGCGCGCCACGGGGCGAAGATCTCCCGGAAGAGCGCCTTGGTCTGCTCGCGCGCCAGGAAGTGGTCCTGATCGGGCGCTTTCTCGTAGCGGTAGCCCGGTGAAATCATCATGCCGTCCGTGCCGAGGGTCGTCACGAAGTCGAAGAACTCTTGCACGCGGGCCGGTTCGGCGCCGTCGAAGATCGTCGTATTGGTCGTGACGCGGAAGCCACGCGCCTTGGCGGCTTTGATCGCGCGGACCGCAACATCGAAGATGCCTTTGCGATCGACGGCGTGATCGTGTTCCGCCTCGAGGCCGTCGAGATGCACCGAAAACGTCAGATACGACGACGGCTTGAACTTATCGAGGCTCGCTTCCAAGCGGATCGCGTTGGTACACAGGTACACGAACTTCTTGCGCGCGACCAAACCTTCGACGATCTGATCGATCTGTGGATGGAGCAGCGGTTCGCCGCCNNATCTTGCCGCAGCCGACGCAGGCCAAGTTGCAACGAAAGAGCGGCTCGAGCATGAGCGTGATCGGAAATTTCTTGCGGCCCTTAAGCTTTTGCTTGATCAGATACGAACCGACCACCGCCGCCTGTTTGAGCTGAACTGCCATATGCTAGCGCCTTCTCCGTTGGGAAAGATACCCGTTTTCCGCAAACCAGTGGATGGCCTCGCGGATGGCCGCATCGATGGACCCGGCCGCGTAACCAAGTTGATCTCGTGCCT
>PLDY01000154.1 GCA_003136895.1 Candidatus Erabacter solicola
TCGACCCTCGCCGAAGCGCGCGACATCATCGAGGACTGGCGGCTCGATTACAACGCAAATCGGCCACACCGATCCCTCAAAAACCAAACGCCCGAGGAGTTCGTCCGCGGGCTGCAAAGCACCCCACCTTTGCACTTATCAGCGGCATAACTTGGGGCTACCCGTCAGTTGCTGGCGCGATAATGTCTTCGTCGAGCGCTTCTGGCGTACGCTCAAGTACGAAGAAGTCTACCTTCGTGCATACGATAGCGCGTCGGCGGCCAAAGCCGGCATCGGGCGCTACATCAGCTTTTACAACTCGATGCGGCCGCATTCTTCGCTCGACGATCGCACCCCGGATGCCGTATACTTTCAAACAGAACCCGCCGCGCTGGCGGCCTAACTCGCAGAGCTCCACTTAGCCGATGCCGATTTCGTGTTCAGAAAAGCGAAACCACCTCTGTGTAGCCCGCCGCGTCGCGAATTGCAAGCTGAATAGATTCCTCGCTCATGTACGGGCGTTCGGTTATCCAGTCCTCGGTCTGTTCGATCAGGATCATGGAGATCAGGCGCACCGCCGATGCACGGTTCGGGAAGATGCCGACGACGTTGGTTCGCTTGCGCAACTTGCCGCTGAGATGTTCGATCGGATTGGATGACCAGAGCTTGCGGCGATGCACGCTTGGGAATGCATAGAACGACAGCACCGCCTCGAGGTCTCCTTCACGTTGGTTTTGTAATTAACATGAAGTTGGCTCGGTGGCGCTTTGCTATCCTCGAAGGACTAACTCACGCCGAAAGTACACACGCGCGTGGACTCGGCCAACGCTTATTCCGGCTTGCTTGCCGGACGGCACTACTCGAAACGTGATAATTCTGCCAATTTCGATGGGCGGTATTATTGCGTACGCAGCATATCCGGAGGACCATTCGTTTGAGGCAACACTTGGGTGTGACTCAAAAGCTCTTAATGGTAGGAAACACTTGATATACATCTCCCGATTTCCACACGATGTGAAGACTGACGGCATTGCGGCCACCGTGATACTTGCTATAGACTTCGGACCAAACCTGCGCATAATACAGCCAGTTTTGGTCGACTGGGCCAGCCACCCTGAGTGTCGCATTCTTTCCCGAAATCTGAACCTCTAAGGGCTCCGGCCCCTGTGGATAGAATGGGTAAGCCACATCACCGTTTCGAACAAGGCCAGCCTTGGCGTCACGCAGCAGTTCTCTCTCCTCCAACGAAACAACCGTCTCCGAATCGCGACAGGCGAGTAGCTGCGAACAACTATTTAACGAGAAATAATAACCCGCACCGCCTACGGCCATTAGGGCGATTCCGAGCACGAACCAAGTCTTCCTCATACGTAACCTTCAGACGAATGTTCCTTATCGCGATTTCTAATCGGTTGCAAATAAGGGTAGCAGTGGCCCAAAATTCTCGTACTGGTACGGGATTCTTTGGTGACCCGGACCCTCAAAGAGACTCGCAAATCCGAGATAGTTGATGTCAGCTGCCAGCGTGAACGGCGAAATGCCCGATGAGACGCCGAGACCGGTTATCCAACCGTTGCTGTTAAGTCCTTTCCAATCATATAGAGGCGCTCTCCCGGCGCTGGCATTTGAGGCGTATATTTGCGCGCTGTTATTCAGCCGTTGATAGACATTATACGCCTCATTCTCTGAGTAGGAGAACGGCACAAAACCATCGAGAAATGGATTTTGTGAATAATCTTGCTGCTTAAGGAGTTGGGGATCCCCGACGGGTCCGGCCTGAAATTCCACTAAGGGAACAGTCCCGACGGTCGTCTTGTGCCAGATCGTAATATATAGGTGCCCCGCGAACGGAATGGGTTCGTTAAGGCCGAGGGGTTCGGAGTCTGCCGACGCGAGCGATATCGAAATCTTGTAGAGCGGCAGTCTCGCGTTGAAGGCAACGTCCTGAACTTGGCCGATATACTGATCGGCGTAGAAGAACACTTGCCACTTTGTCGTAGTCAGAAATGGGAATTGTCGCATGAACGCCCAGGGCATCGCTGAGTTCCATCTCGATATCACTCGGTGCCCGCACGTTGACAAATAGGTCCTCCGCCTCAGTTCGGTCGATAACATACCCGTGCGAAGGATACCCAACGAGGAGGTGATCTAGCGCACCGTCCTGCAGGTTCTCCGAAACGTCGGCCAAGCGTTCGCCGTAGAAGCGGGCGATCTTTAGAGCCCGTCCTGCTTCCCCGATATGCATGGCTTCGATCTGCTGGAAAATCGGAGCCAACGCGCCGACCGTTAGCTTGGTCGCGATCTCTGCGGCGGTCTTTGCGCTGAAGAGTCCGCCCATCTTGCGGCGCAGTTCGAGAACGGTCGTCCTGAACATCTCTTGCGCCTGAGCCTGCATGGTTCGAAGCGAAGACGTGACGGTAAGGCCGGAACTGACGGACCAATCGTCCGCTTTTGGCATTTGGACATCAAGCGGGCCCAACTCGCCGTGATCTGAGATGATAATTTCGTGGCCTGCCGCCGCGAGTAACGTTCCCGCGCTCTTACAGAAGCCGCTAATGAACACGCTGACGGTCGCATAGTTTAGCTGCAGGCAGCGACCGATTCGAAACGCAGGGTCCGCGTCGCCGCCTTCGGTTACGACGATGACCATGACGTTCTCGCGACGACGACGCTTGCGGCATTGCGTGATTATCTGATCGTCCAAGTCGCGCTGAAGCGGGCTGTTGAACAGCAGGACATCCGTATTAGTGGCGGCCGCCAGTCTGTCGGCAACCTCCTGGGCTTTCTCCATGCCGCGCCGTTCGGCGGGTACTAGTCGCGCTCCGCCCAAGTGTGTCAAGTGATTAATGACCAGCCAGTCAGAGACGACCTGGCACATCGGTTCTCGAGTCCTCGGAGAGACCGTCCCGCACCATCCCAGCCGAGTCTCATTCGAAAGGCTCCTGGTCGATGGTCAACGGTTCCCGCGCGCTCTCTTGCGCGGTCGTCAACGCCCGAGCCATAGTCTCAATCTTGCCGAACCCGTCGATCCCTCGGCCCGACGCCGCTGCCTCGTTCGCCATCGCGATCACCTCTTCGGGCGGGAGCGAATTCAGGATGAGCAGGATGTTGTTTTGGTGCGACGGCACCACGGCCGGTGCGGTTTCCGCAGGCTTGACCTGCAGCCCGAGCAGATTATTAATTTCGGTCAGCGTTGACCGGATCTCCAACTCCCACTTCGAGATCGCGTGGCGCAACGACGCCTTCTCTTGCCACCCGGGAGCACTTGGCCCCGTCTCCTTCAATCGGTTCCGGTCGAGGTCCATCTGCGTGCGAGAACGCCGAATCGCAGCCTCCATGCGGTACAACGCAAAGGCGAGATCGTGATCGCGCCGAGCGGCGCGCTGCGCGGAAATGCGCTCCGTCTCGGCCGCAATCAACTGCGAGACCGTCCGATGATTGAGATTCATCGCCTGTGCAATCACGTAGATCGGCACACCGTCGACACGATACAGAAACGCCTTCACCTGCATCTGCTCGCGCTCGGCGGCTTTAATGCTCGCCATCGCTTCCCGGTGCGCTAAGATTCTGCGCGACGGCTTTCGATTCGGGCGCGGACGAATTGATTCGTCGGCCGGAGAAACGGTATTTTGGGCTTCTACTGGCCCTTCGCGCGCAATCATCGCTTACGATCTACGGTAGAGCGCGCACGTTTTCTGCGCGCAAATGCGGTTGTACCACGTTGCTGATAGCAACGCCCTGGCCGAGCCGCGCGCATCTGCGTCGTGGGGCCCGCAGTGCAAGCCGCAATCACGCGTGGCGTCATCGGCGCGAAGGGCAGTTTCGTAGTAGATCCTGCGCCGCGGACAGAGCGTCTTCGCGGCGCAGCACGGCGTACTCTAGGAGGACCGCGCGAATGTCGTCTCGGTGCGGCCGAAGCTGCGGGGCGAGTATGTCGCGGATCTGATCGTTTGGCGCAATGAGGTTGACGCCCGACTTGCCGTCAAGTTCAAAACGACAACCGTGGGAGTGGGCGACACGGATAGCCTGAGCAGTCGTCATAGTTTCTCCACGGACGAGCGGCTGCTGACGACAGAGCCGAGCGGGTCATCGTCAGGGCCGCTGGAACCCGCGCCAAACCCCTCGGCGACAATTAGGTTTGGGTCAGTTGGCGCGGGTTCGTCTGCGGCGAAAAGGTACGCCTCGGAAGGGTTTGGGGGCTGCGCCTCACGCCTTGAACCACGACCAGCGCCACGCGCGCTGCTTGGCGCGGGTAGAGCCCACGTGCCGCGTCTGCCGGGCGCGCCCGGCACCATTACAACGCCCCTTTTCCGCGCCGCTCGCTGAAGAGTCCGGGGCGAAATGTCTTCCTTTTTTGCGGCGGCTCGGAGATCGTCGGAGAACTGCGGTGCCTCGATGAGATGATCATCCAGCCAATCCTGGGCGATCTCACCTTCACTGCGGTCGCTCGCCGGTCGGCCCAACATGATCTCATCGGCACTCAAGGGGACAATCTCTCCCCACTCGACCGCGCCGACCGGCCGCTCGAACTCGGGAATAGGCACACCGTTTACGATCTTGTACTGATACGTCGGACCCGTGGGCCCGACGTTGCACCCCGCGTGGGCCATTAATCGGAGGGTATCGTCATCATCATCGACCGCGAAAGACACGGTCGACCGCGCGAGAGAAGCATAGCCGACCGACCCAAGGCCACGGTTAAGCGCCGAGGCATCGCTTTTCCGCACGTGTCGGACGAGGATCGCTGCAATGTTGAGGCGGCGAACCATCTCGATGATCGGCACCATAGCCCGGTATGCGTCCGTGTACGAGTTGCCGTCCTTGACACCGAGGACGCCGAACGTGCCGTCGACGATTAGCAGGTCGTATTCGCCCGCGCGCAGGCGGTCCTCGATCCCGGCGAGGTCGAGCGCGAGAGACGGCGCAGCCTCGCCTCCGGCGGGAAATCGCACTTGCAGTACGCGGACGCGGGACAGATCCGCTCCTGCCGCGATCAGACGCGGGATGACCGTCCGGTCGATGTCATCCTCGCACGTAATGATCGCCACGCGACCGTGCTTCATCGGCGTTCCGTCGATCCACTTGTCACCGCGCGAGAGGCGCGCGGCGATCTCGATTGCGACGGTGGTCTTGCCCGTTTTCGTCGCGCCTTCGAACCACGTCACCTCGCCGCGCGGGAGATAGGGATATATGACGAACTCGGTGGCAATCGGCGTGCGCGCCTCGCACGCGATCTCGATGACCTCGCGCGACATGAGCGCTTTTTCCGCTAGGCCCGCCTGGGCCGGCGCGTCGATGCGTGGCGCAGCGTCCGCCAGGGCCTCAAGCTCTTCCCGCGTGTGGCCCTCCTCGCCGAGCCAGTCGGTCACATCCCCTTTGTCTCTAATGCCAGGGATGCTCTCAAGACACCGCACGTGGTCGCACACGAGCGCGAGCGCTTTGGCGCGCTTGCGCGCTGCGGCCTTCCCGGCTCTGTCGTTGTCACCGATGACGAAGACACTCGTCGCACCGCGGAAGCACTCGATGAACTTGGCCGTCCAGGTCCACGCTGCGCCCTGGGCGCTGGTGGTCGCCTCGAGTCCGAGTCGAACGAGCGCGTCGGCATCAGCTTCCCCTTCTAAAATGTAAATCGTTTTGCCGAGCCCAATCGCTTCGATGATCTCGGGATATCGGTACGGCACCCTCTCTACGTCGCCGAGCACGTTCGACTTTTTGCCGCCCTCCAAGATGCGTCGCTGTGAAAACGATTTCGGTTCGTACCGAATGACTTCGTAAAGCGCGACGCCGACGGCGTTGCGGTACGTGTAGACCTCGACGACCTTGCGTTGCTCGGGCGGCAACTCTTGGCGCGCGGGTTCCGGCGGCAAGAGCCAGGTCAGCGCGTCCCGGTCGTTGTTGGCGAGCCCCGCCGAAATGACGAGTGCGACGCTCTTTCCGCCCGATGGCTTTGCCCCTTGTGCTTTGCAGACTCGACAGATCCAGACGTTCTTTTTGAGGTCGATATGCAGCGACGGATGTTCGTCTCCGTGTTTGTGATTTGATTTCGACACGCACGGCACGGCGATATTGTTTTGGGACGCCTTCTTGCCGTGCGTTCGAGGATCGAATCCTGTGATTCGTCGGTACGTTTCTTCAACGCTTGGTAACGATTCAGCGTAGCCGGAGGCGGAGTCACTCACGCGCGCCTCGTCCCCGGATGCGCCCCGTCGCGGGATACTGCCGACTCGAGGTCTTCCGCCTCACACCGCCGTGCGATGTATTCGGCGAGATCTGTCAGCCTAATCAATCGGCGGCGGCCGACTCGAAAAGAACGTACGTCCCGGGACGCAATGAGCGCCTTTAGTGACGAGCGCCCAATGCTGAGCAATTGCCCCGCCGTTGCGAGCGAGACTGCCAGAGGGACGGCGCGGCCCGCAGCGTCAGCCGGTAGCGCGCCCTTCGGGGGGTGCCCGGTAGCCGAGGCCGAATCCTCAGGCATATGAAAACCGGAGGTTTGTGGTTGTTGTAGGGCATCCATGGCCTTCTAGCGTAAGGGATAGCGTGGCAAGAACCAATCTAGATAATAATCGGATGTTTTCCGAACTTCGGCGAGTAGGACGCCCGAAGATCGGTTCGAATGCGCTCGAAAGCTATAAAGAAACGGCCGTCCAGCCGCTTCGGGCGCTCATATCAGCAGCTATCAAGTGGCGCGTCGGGCTTCGTGAACTTGCGCGGCGAGCCAAGCGCGATGAAAGAGCCCTCGTCGCAACACTTGAGGTCAAAGAGCCGCGCTTCGACAGCGTGCGGGGAATTTGTCGAGCGTTGGCGACGACCCAAGACTTCCAAGCCGACGGGTTAGTACGCGCGCTCTATGAGTTATTCGAAGACGGACAGCACCTTAAAAAGCGAGACGTTTTCGAGGCGCGCAATCTTATAGCGTATGAAATCTCCAGCAGATCTTATGTCTTTCGCGACGCAGACTCCACGATTCGTTGTGTTAACGATGTGCTTGATCGCCTCGATAATAAGTGCCTCCACCGCACTCTTGCCTCGTTTGTGCTCGCGCGTGACGGCCTGATCGATGCAGACGCCGACATTGCACTCGGGCCAGGGTTAGCAAAACTCGCCGTCGCTCTCTCAGAAGTCGGGTTCAGGCTTCAAGAGCGTCTTGTTGGTGACTCAATCCAAGCCGTCACCGATCATCGGAGAAAGGCTCTGTCCTGGTTGCGCCTCTTCGTAGCGACAATCGAGCCAACGAGGGATGACAAGACGCGCCTATGGGATCTTGTAAAACGCCATTTTGGAGAGGTGCTCTTGCCTGAGAAAATTCGCAAGGATTGGACAGATAAAGCCGCGAGCATCATCGCGTCTGGTGAGCTGCCCGCGCACCTTCGTGATGATTGGGCACATGAGGCCGCGAGTATCGCCGCCTCAGGAGCTTACCGCAGAAGGTTGCAGTGGGAACGCAGCCGCCTGGCGGGGCGAATCCGCGCACAAAGTTTGCAATATCATGGAGGTACCTCTTGAGTGTCTATATTAGGAGTTGCGCCAAATGTCGGCGCGCCGGGAAGGCTCGCAAGACAACGGGGCGTAAGCGGAAGGCGTGCCCCGACTGTCGTTGGATCGGGATCGCACCGCCGTCGCTCGGGCGCAAGAGCGTAGGCGTTTACGGGACGAAACGTGAGGCAGAGAGATCGGTTAACGAGGCGGTGATGAACGCCGAGCGGGGGATCGACCTCGCGCCCTCTCACGTTACCGTGAAAGACATTCTGAACCGATATATCACGGATCGCGAGAGTCTCGGCCGCGCGGCTAAAACACTCGAAGAATATCGCCGCACTAATAGGCTTTACATCGAACCCCATTTGGGCGGCTTCATCGTTTCCAAGCTGCGACCAGCACACGTCGGTGAATGGGTCGGGAACCTGCTCAAAGAGGGCGGCGCGGTCCTAAAGGACGCGAAGAAAGGCCGAGCGCTCTCACCCAAGAGCGTGCGCCACGCTTTCACGCTGTTCAGCGCGGCCCTCAAATGGGGAACGCGCATGCAACTTGTTGCGCGCAACGTCTGTGAGCTTGTGTCGGCACCAAGCGTACGACGTTCGGAGGCGAGGGCTTTCACATCCGACGAGATCACGAAATTGCTCTTCGTGTCGCGTGGATCGCGGTGGGAAGCGTTCGTTGTTCTCGCGCTCACACTTGGCGCAAGACGCGGCGAGTTGTGCGGCTTGAACTGGGAGCATTTCGACCTCGAAGAAGGACGGGTGACGATCTGTCAATCGGCTTCGCAGATCAAAGGATCTGTAACGATCAAAGGAACGAAGACGGAACGCGTTCGCGTGCTGCCCCTTTCGGGGATGGCGGTCGAGGCTCTCAGGACGCAGAGCGTGCTCCAGGAGCGCGATAAGGAGAGCGCGGGCGCGCTCTACCGCGACGATGGGGCGGTCTTTACGGACGAACTCGGGGGACGCCTTTCGCCCAAAGCCGCGACCAATGGCTTCGCTCGGCTCGCCCGCAAAGTAAGTATATCGACCACGCGCTTGCACGATTCACGGCATACTGCGGCTACGACAATGCTATCTAATGGGGTCGATCCCACTAC
>PLDY01000109.1 GCA_003136895.1 Candidatus Erabacter solicola
CACGTGCTCGCTGCGACGAGCGAGGGCGTGCTGATCCGCAACGGCCACCATGGCGAGCGCCTCTGGCGGATCGTGTCCGGCCATCAGCGAGCGCTGGATACGGTCACGGTCAAAGATGCGAAGGGTCGCTGCTTGAACCGGTGCGATCCGGGCCGGATCGCACCGGCCCGACGTCTTGCGCGAGCGAAGGAACGGGAAGCCAACGCCAGGCTCGACGGCTTACACAAAGCGGCCTATAAGATCGTGAAGTCCGCCGACGTGATCGGTCTTGAGGCCCTGGATGTTCGGGCGATGACCCGGAGTGCCAAGGGCACCATCGAGAAACCGGGCCGTAACGTTGCGGCCAAGAGCGGCCTCAATCGCGTCCTGCTCGATGCGGGGTTCGGAACATTTGCGGCGCTGATACGCGAGAAAGCAGAATATGCTGCTCGCGAGGTGGTCAGCGTGGACGCGAGATATTCGAGTCAGACGTGCGGGCGCTGCCTGCACGTCGACCCGAAGAGTCGTCGAAGAAGGCGCTTCTGCTGTGTTGCGTGTGGCTGGAGTTGCCATGCCGACGTAGCAGCGGCGCTAGAGATTAGGCGACGCGCTGAGAAGCAGCGCATAAGTGGGCTATCGCGGGCGAGGACCCCGCTCACGACGCACGATGCGGCGTGAGGGCACACACTTCTATAGCATCTCTCGCCGCTCACGTAGCTCGTGCTGCGAGCAACGAGAGGCTCTTGTTCACGGGCTTGAACAATTCGTAGAGGATTAGCGTCACGGCTACATAGCACGCGGTTCCGATGAGGTTGACTGCAAGGCCAAGGCTGCCGCGAAGGAAGATCGCCGCGGATATGCCCGTCACGGTCTTGGTTCATTGGGCGCGGCCCAAAAATCTCACGGGATGCGTCAATCGGCGGCGCGAACATCCACCTGGGTCTGGGCGCTTGAGGGCAAAGAGATTCGCATTTTCGGATACGTGCTGCTGGTCGTTGGGATTCTATTTCTCGTCTTATTTGCGCTTGCGCAATTCGGCGGAGCGCACCTCGGCGTACTGCCGTGGCTAGTTTCGCTCTTTCTGACGAGCGCGGGCTGGAGTTTCGCGAGATCCGGGAAGGGCCTCGTGCGAGCGAGCGCGGCCGCCCCGACCGCCCCGACCGCGGAGACGGCGACCTTCACCGTGGCAGTACCGATGTCGCCCGAGGCGGCGGCGGTTATCAAGCGTCAGGCGGATCGCAGCCGACGGGTCCCGCTTTATCTCGCGGGCGGATTCTTCGTGTTCTTCCTTCTTGTAGGCGTCGTGCTTGCGATGGTGGATCACGCCCCGGGCGAGGGAGGCTCTTTCTTCGCCATATTTGCACTGATCGGAGCGGTCACCGGCGCACTCATTGCCGCGATCTCGCTGATCGCGGCGCGACCGTACGGCCGCGACATCAACGAAACGATCTTTCTCCGCACAACCGGCCCCATTGAAGTCGCTTCCGCGGGCTTTTGGAGCGTCGCTGCGATCCTTCGGCTTGCCGACCGCGCGTTTCTGATCAATCTGCCGGGAGAGCGAGCCGCACTCAGCCGCCTGAGTGAGGGGACCGTCGACTACAGCGTGCACGGGCACGTGATACTTGCGGTCTGGGACGGCCAGCGACGCATCGCATACTGCGCCCCCGGCTACAAGGCCGAGTGATAAGGACTTGAGGCGCGTTCTTGGATTCTGAGAATCTAATCGCTACCCTCGATCCTTCCGAGATCGTCTTCTTCGTCGGCCTCGCCGTCTTTC
Source organism: Candidatus Erabacter solicola (assembly GCA_003136895.1). GTDB lineage: Bacteria > Vulcanimicrobiota > Vulcanimicrobiia > Vulcanimicrobiales > Vulcanimicrobiaceae > Erabacter > Erabacter solicola. The sequence goes on from PLDY01000109.1 coordinate 1,757, forward strand.
TCGTTTTCGTGCTCGTTATCTACTTCGTGATCAGCAACGCTCGAGATCGCAAACGAAGCCAGGCCGTTACTCGCGTTGCACAGGAGATTGGCTTCTCGTTCGAAGGAGACAAATGGAGCGATCCCGAGCAGGGTCCCGATCTAGAGACAGCCTTGTTTCAAAAAGGGAGCGTGCGTTACTTTGAAAACATCATGACCGGTAGCTCGGACGAATTGCGGGCCAGCCTGTTTGACTATTCGTTCTTGACGGGCGGCGAAAGAGAAACCCACACAAACACGCAGACCGTCGCCACGTTTTCGAAGAGCGGATTCGGGCTGCCGGAGTTCGAACTCACGCCTGTAAACGCGAGCATCTCCAATTCTCAGCACACGGAGATTCGCTTTGACTCGCATCCCGAGTTTTCACAGCGCTATCAGCTGCACGGTCCCGATGAATTGGGGACTCGCGAGGCCTTCACGCCGGCCCTGCTCTCCTATCTCGAAGGTCTCGATCCGAAGAAGCGATGGCGGCTGGAAGGGACGGGAGAAACGCTGATTCTATATCGCGCGGGCCAGCGAGTGGATCCCGGTGAATTGCGACGTTTCTTCGATGAAGCGGCGACTCTGGCCGGCGTGTTCTTCAGCGTTGTCGGCCCCAGGAAAACCACGTAGGAATCGACGGGACGTTAGCCAGCTCGTCGCGGGGCTACCTTGTTCGCTGGGTCGAAGCAACGCGCGGCTGCGAACCGAGGTTTTTTGACGCCGACGTCTACTGCACGGCCGGCGCGCTGCTGCACAGTTACGCCTCCAACACAAACCCGTCCAACTTACAGCTGGAATTGATAACGGCCGGTCCTGACGGGAACATGTGGTTCGATACATTTAGCGGTGACAACGTCCGCGCGGTACGTCTCGGCCAGCATGCATCGGGACATTCGCAAATCGGCCGTCGCCTCTTTCGAGAATGGTGTGCGAACCGGATGTCCTGTCGACGCGAAAGCCGGCACGCTGGAGAGCGCGGACCAACCGATCCGGTCGGACCTGGGGAAGGTCAGCCACGGCGTGTGCTACGCAGCTGGGTAGGTTATGGCAACGCCCTCGACGCGCGTCTGGTCGACGTCGGAGGTCGGGATGTCCAACTCGTTGTCGCGACGATATTCCAGCGACAGACGGATGGCGTCCCGCGCCATTTCGAGCGCCGCCTCATGTGTTTCGCCGAAGGTCGAAATCTCCGGAAAGGCCGGCACAATGACCGAGAACGCCCCGTCGTCAGGTTCGATGATCACTGTGTAACGCAAGTCCGCCATCATCATGACGTTCGACGCTCGCGGGGGCACGCCCCGGCTCCAGAACGCCAGGTCATCGAAATGATGCAAGCGGCTCAAGAGGGGGTACTTTCCGACGGCACATGGGGCTTCGGTGGTCCCGATTCACCCGGTCAGAACCACGCTATAGGGTTCATTAACTCTCTTCTAGCCTGCCCGTTCAACGCCGGGCAAGTCGAGTTCACTGAAGAACGCATAGTAGATCATTACTGCCCAATAGGTTGCATACGACACGATCGGAAGAAAAAAGGCAAGTACGAAGCCGATGACGCGAATGTAGACTGCGACGGTCATGTGGCGACTCGCCAAGCGCGTGGCATCGGGGGTCTCGCCCTGATACGCATTTGAATCGATCAAATGCTGAATCAAAAGCTTCCAGACAATATTGCCTATCAGCAATGTCACGGAATACAGCACGGCCGCCGCGGGTAGGGTCGGGTACGTTCCCACGACGTTTGTGGCGTAGGGTATGAACGCGGCCGTAAGGAGAAGTAAGACCGTTAACATCGTGCTCCTGCGATCGATAACACGAGCGGCGCGAAACATAGCGTTGTGCAGGCGCCAATAGTTTGTGATCACGCCGAAACTCAGGATGTACGCAAGCGCCCTCGGCCACTGCTCGACGAGCCGTCGCATCAAGTCGGTGTTGTCGCTCGTCGGGACCACCGGCACCGCAAAATTCAAGACAAGAAGCGTTGCCGCGATACAGAGGATTCCGTCTGTATACATTCCCAGGCGGTGCTGATGCATGGGGTGATCTCCTCGGCCTATCGCCGTCGTGATTTAATGATCCGCCCACGCCCAGGACGTAATGCGCCAGCCCGCGGCCGTTCGCTTCACGACGAGGGTGAACACGCCGGCCTCCGCCACCGGCTTGCCGTGGTTCTTATAGGTATACGTGGTCGGGGCCACGACGTACTGCGAGGTTGCCGGTAACGTCGACGTGCCATGGCTTCCCGAGCGTGACGCCGTGCCCGGGCCTGGTTCGGCCTCCAAGCGCTACAGCCGCACTAGGCTATTAAGCGCGTCCCGCAAAAGGGGTCTCGCATGACGCTCGAAGCTCTCAATACGACCTTTGCCGGCGCCACGTTCGCGGTCATCGGTGCTACGGCCATCGCTGCAATCGTTCAACTGCGGCACCTTCGCGCCAGCAATCAGATGACCGCGCTGCTTACGATTCTGCAAGATTGGCAGAAGCCGGAAATGCAAGCGTGGGTTCAGTTCGTTCGGAAAGAATTGCCCGAGCGGCTTAAAGATCCGGCGTACGTCGATTCGATTGAGGCGGCAGGCCTCGAGGACCGCACCGAGCATGCCTGGCTGAACCTGTGCGATTACTACGAGCAGCTCGGGGCATATGTCAAGTACGGTTTGATCGACCGACGATCGCTGCTGGACGTTGGGTGCTCTAGCTTTCTCTCGGTTTATCGCATCCTGCGGCCGCTTATCGAGCGCACACGCGCGATCCGCGAAAGCACGGCGGTTTTCGAGAATTTCGAATACCTCGCAGTGCTAGCCTTCGATTGGACCAAGCTGCATTCGCAAGGAGCATATCCGGCAGGCGCGTCTCGCTTTAGCGACCTCGAGGCATAAGCGCGCTGAACCAGCATAGGCGAATCGTATGCCCGATCTCGTCCTGTGAAGGACGCCATTTGCTCCAGCCGCAATGCATCGAGCGATGATAAAGAACGACGCTTCGACTCCGTTTCGTCTGGTTGCGTTTCTCACATTGTTGACGTTGTCCGTCAACGTGACGTCGCGAGCGGGTGCACAGTCGCCCGGCGCTCAGGCGTCGCCAACGTCCGCGACCGCCGCCGATCAGCAAGCTTCCGACCCGTTTCTCTGGTTGGAAGACGTACACGGCGCTCGCGCGACCGAGTGGGTCACGGCGGAGAATGCCAAGACGCTGGCCGTATTGCAGCAAGATCCTCGCTTTGCGGCTTTCTATGCCGCCCAGGTAAAGATCGGCGAAGCGAAGGATCGCATTCCGTATCCGCAGATCATCGGCGGGCGCGTCTACAACTTCTGGCAAGACGCGAGTCACGTGCGCGGTATCTGGCGCACCACCTCGCTGACGGATTACACGCGCGCGCTGCCGGCATGGAAGACCGTTCTCGATCTGGACGAGCTTGCGAAGACCGAGCAGAAGAACTGGGTGTGGCTCGGCGCAAATTGCAACTCACCGAGTCGTAAGCGCTGCCTTATCTCCCTCTCGGACGGCGGTGAAGACGCCGTTACGATCCGAGAGTTCGATCTTGGGCGGGGAGCGTTCGTTGCCGACGGATTCGTGCTCCCGCACGGCAAGCAGAGCGCGACGTGGGCCGATGCCGATTCGCTGCTGGTCGCCCGCGAATGGGAACCGGGACTCATGACGGCGTCGGGCTATCCATTCGTCATCAAGCGCATCGCACGCGGTGAACCGCTGACGAGCGCGCGGGAGATCTTCCGCGGCTCGAAGACCGACGTGAGCGTGCAATCCCTCGGACTACGGGATGGGCAAGGTCACCACGCGCTGTTCGTTCAGCGTGCGCCGTCGTTCTTTGAGACGGAAAAGTTCGTTCTAACGCCGGCCGGGCCACGCAAGCTAAACATGCCGCTCAAGTCGAGGTTTCGACAACTCATCGCTGGCCGGCTGTTGATTCAACTGAGCGATTCGTGGAACACCGGTTCGGCGACGTTCCCGTCGGGAGCGCTCGTTTCGGTCGACCTGGCGGCGGCGACGAAAGATCCCGACCATCTGCGGCCGACACTGTTCTATGCCTCCGGTCCACGCCAATCGCTTCAGGGGGTGGCTGCGACACGCGACCGTCTCATCGTGACTGTGCTGGATAACGTGAAAGGTCGCGCCTTCATCTACACCCCGGTGGCACACGAGCGCTGGACGACGCGCCGGCTGCGGTTGCCTGACAATTCCTCGATAGAGCTGGCCGGCGCCGATCAAACCGGCTCTGCGGTGTTTTTCAACCTATCAGGCTACCTAACACCTTCGACGCTCGTGCTTGCCGATACCAATACAGACGCGCTCGTTCGGGCGAAAGCCGAGACGCCAAGATTCGACGCTTCGAAAGACGAGGTCGAGCAACACTTCGCAACGTCGAAAGACGGGACGCAAGTTCCCTACTTCATCGTTCATCCGAAGAAGATGCATCTCGACGGTGGCAACGCGACGATACTCTACGGATACGGCGGCTTCTCCGTGTCGCTAACGCCCGGTTACGATCCGACGATCGGAAAGCTGTGGCTGGAGCGCGGCGGCGTCTACGTGGTCGCCAACATTCGCGGCGGCGGCGAGTTTGGTCCGGCGTGGCACGAAGCTGGTCTCAAGACCAAGCGTCAAGTGATCTACGACGACTTCACGGCGGTCGCGAAGGATCTCATCGCTCGAAAGATCACGAGCTCGGCACACTTGGGCATTCAGGGCGGCTCCAACGGCGGGCTGCTGATGGGCGTCGAGTTTACTCAGCATCCCGAGTTATGGAACGCCGTCGACATCGAGGTGCCCTTACTCGACATGTTGCGCTTCGAGAAGATTCAAGCCGGCGCATCGTGGGTCGGCGAATACGGCAGCGTTGCAAATCCCGACGAGGCCACGTTTCTCGCGTCGATCTCGCCGTATAATAACCTAAAGTCCGGTGTCAAGTATCCGGAACCATTCATTTGGACGACCACCAAAGACGATCGCGTTGGACCACAGCATGCTCGTAAGTTCGCCGCGAAACTCGCGTCGATGGGCATTCCGTATTTCTTCTACGAGGTGACCGAAGGCGGCCACGGGTCAGGTGCCAACATCAAGGAACAGTCGTTCACGGCCGCCCTCGCGATGACGTACTTCACGCGAAAACTCATGAAATAGCGGGCGACCCACTAGGGAACGGCGCTCTTGCGGTTAATGGATTTGGGGCTTCGCGCCGCAGGTACCACTCGCTGGCGCCGACAGGGAGAAAACTGTATGCAATCTCGCGCCGTGCTTATCGCGTCCGCCACTATCGCGCTGTTCGCTTCCGGTTGCAGCAGCAGCAGCAGCGGGGTCTCCGGAGGCTACTCGGGAACCGTTACCGATCAAAGCGGCGGCAGCGGCGCCATGGCGCTGACGCTGGTACAGAAAGGGGCCCAAGTCAGGGGCCGTTGGGTGAGCCGAACTGCGACCTCTGCGAATGCCGGGAACCTAACTGGCTCGGTCGGTGGGAACACGATCACCGCGACCCTCGCGACCGACATATCGAATGTTTGCGCCTTGACGCTCAACGGCACGATCGCGGGCTCGTCGATTGCGGGAACCTACGCCTCTCCCAACTGCCCGACTGCAAATAGCGGCTCGTTCAGCCTGCAGGCTGCCCCGTCGCCCGCGAGCATTGCCGGCAGCTATAGCGGCACGCTGAACGATAGCCTTGCCGGAGGCGGCTCATTGAGCATGTCGCTGACGCAGAACGGCATTCAACTCGGCGGGACGTACTCGAGCACGTATTCAAACGCAGCGTTCAATAAAATTGGTCCGGTGTACGGTTTCGTGTCGAACTCTCAGGTCACGATTATTGGCACTCCGAATCCGAGCAACACGTGCCCGTTCTTCGGCGTCGGGACCCTGAGCGGAACAACGATCTCGGGGACGTACCAAGCCTTCCAGTGCTCGAAAAGCAACACCGGGACGTTCACGCTCACGCATCAATAAGTCGCTAGAAGCGGAACCAACGGCATTCCCAGGCGAGCCCCAGGGTCTCACCAGAGGCACCTCAGTCTTCGGGACTAGGATGCATTCAGATGGAGGCCCTACTCATGAAAAACAAACTCACGATCCTAATGGCCGCGCTGCTCATGGTGACCACGCTCGGCCTCTCGAACGCTCAACCCGCTAGCGCCAACGGCGCAACTTCGACCCGCAATATTATCATCGGCGCGGCCGCACTCGTCGGTTTGATCTTCTCCAGCAACGGCTACGACCAATACGGCTACGACCGCGACGGTTACAACCGCGGCGGATTCGATCGCAACGGGCATGTCCGTTACATCGCGCAAAACCGGTACAACGGCGGCAACCAGTACAACGGCGGCAACCAGTACAACGG
>PLDY01000092.1 GCA_003136895.1 Candidatus Erabacter solicola
ATCGCTTCGATGTGCGCGGGCAGTTCGGGCCCCGGATCGATTGCGATCGCGCGGCCGGCACCGGCATCGATCAGGTACGAGTTCGTTCCGTCGAGCGTCAGCGGCGACGGGTTGTTCGCGCGTACGCGACGGACGCGCGTCACCAGGCCTGCTCTTCAGCGAATTCGATGTTACCGTCGCGAATGTGCGGGGTGACCGCCGCAATCGTGCGCTCGCGCGCGTGGTTCATAAACGCGTCGAGCGAATCGTATTCCGCGAGCCGTTCCAGATGTTTGCGGGTCGGAAACATGATGCTCAACTCGTCGCGCGCGGCGGCCTGCAGCGCTTCGCGCGGAGCGAACCAGGCGCCGTCGTGCACTTCGAGCGCGTCCGCGACCGCAATCTGCCCCTCAGGTGCGCGCGCGACGAAGAAGTGTGTGTCGAAGCGAACCGGCTGCGCGAGCGGCGTGATCCAATTGGAATAGTAGATCAACTCACGCGCGTCGAGCGCCAGTCCTTCGCGCGCCAATAGTGCTGCGAACGACATGCCCTGCGCGAGTTCGGCGCGTAAGGCTCCCAGATGTTCGGCCTCGAGGATCGCCGCCCGGCCCGCTTGATTGCAAGCGATCAGGACGCCGGCCTCCTCGAAGAGTTCGCGCAGCGCCGCGATCGCGAACTCGGGCGCGCTGCCGGCGACCGTGCCGTGCAAGCGCGCGAGCGCGCCGGCGCTGCGGTCGGCCGAATCGACCGCGCCGCCGGGGAAGACGAAGGCGTCGGGCATGAAACGGCTCTGCGAACTGCGCCGCGTCAAGTAGACGAGCAAGCCCTCGGGTTCGCGGCGGCGCACCAGCATCACGGTTGCGGCCGGCCGGGGAACCTGCGGTGCTGACGAACCGTTCTCCAAGTATGATTCAGCGTTTCGTCGCTCTCTTTGCGCTCGCCCTTTCCTTCGGAATCGCGCCCGCGTTCGCGCAACCGGCCCCCGCGCCCACACCGGTCGATCTGCCGACCGTTCCACCGGATCGGCCGCTCGATCCGTTGACGAAGGCCGCGATCGATCTCGGCATCGGGATCATTCGCGCGCAGCAACACCGCTTAGCCAACCAGGCGATCGGCGAAGTGACCTATTTCAAGCACTTTGAGATGCAGGTTCGAACCGGGCGCAACGTCTACCGCGATATTCACTTGCACCAGGGCACGATCATCAATCCGCGCGGTGACTCGATCCAGCTCGGCCAGCATGTCGAGATTGGTGGCGAGGCCCAGCCCGACGGCTCCCTGAACGCCAACGTCATAACGATCGCGGGCCGGTAACAATCCAAGGCTGCCCGGGCACCGTTCTAGGGGTGTACGCGCCATAGATGGCCGCACTTCCGTCGAAAGGACCTAGGCATTTTCATGTTGAGTTTACGTTCGCTCGCCGCCCTTACCGCGGCGGCTAGCCTCCTCGCCGTCTCGCCGGTTTCGGCCGCGATGACCGGTGCGCGCTTCGGCGGCACGGTCTATTCGAACACTCCGAACCTCGCCAACACGCTCTCGCTCGTGATGGCCGGCGGCGGCCCCACCCACTTTAGTACCGTCACCTTGTTCGGCGTTCTCGCCGGCGACAAGGCGAAGCCCGAAGAAGATGCGCTGACCGCGAAGTACGGCGCCGCGCGCTTCGGTCAATTCGTCAAGACCTTCGATTTCGTCATCAACGACTCGCTCAAGATCGTGACCGCGGCGAAGGTCAAGCTGCCGGCCAAGCCCAGCCCCGATCCGAAGGACGGAAAGGCGCTCTCGCTTGCGCTGTACGGCGACGGCAACGACAAGATGGGCGGCTTCAACGTCGAGTACATGCTCGACCACTTGGTAACGCATTCGATTCACGTCCAAGTGATGAAGGACATCGACACAAAGTACGGCGGCAAAGCCGACGCCGATTACCACATCATCCTGACGCAAGTCATGCACGACCTGGCCGCGGTCTACGCGCCGGCGAGTAAGATGTAATCGCAGACTCGCCACGACCAACTGCGTGGAGAGAGAAAAAGAGCCGCGGAGATTAATCCCCGCGGCTCTTTGTTGTTCTTATGCGCCGCCGCAGTCGTGGTCGGCGTTCGAGCCGGAGAACGAAGCGCGCAAACGATTGTCGTAGGCCGAATACGCGCGCCCGCGCGAGTCGGTCTTCGGGTTGCAATATTTGTCGCCGGACGGAACGCGCGTCAGACAGAGTTTGACGGCATCGCCGGCGCGAGCGCGCTTGATGACGGCGCCCGACGACGCATAGCGGTCGACGATAGTCGCCTGGATCGGCTTTCCGTTGGCGCCCTTGAAGCTCGAAACACCGAGGCTCGAGTTGAAGACGATCACGCTGCCGCTCGACGGGTCGTTTGCGAAATACGTCGTGACTTGCGCGATCGTGGTCGAAACGCATTGCTGGGCCGCGGCGACCGGCACCGGCGTCGCAACGACGCCCGGTAGAATCAGCGCGGCGACGGCGACGAACATCGGGATCGATTTGGGCATCTCGCTCTCCCTCGGAAGTTTAGCGCTAGAATGAAGCGAGTTCGCTCTTAGCCGCTCAGGCAGCAAATCTCTTGTCTAAGATCAGCAGAACGACCAGCGCCCAGTTTGCCACGTGCGAGGTCCAGCAGAAGACGCAGGGCCGGCGGGTGACCCAGAGCAGGCTGTAGGCGAGATAGAACGAGAGCAGGGCGGCGGCGATGGCCGCGGCCAGGGCGGCGTCCCAGACGATCGGCCGGTCGAGGAACGGCAGCGATAGGGCCAGCGCCGCGTAATAAGCGGCCCCGACGAGCGCGTTCGAGACTCCGCCGAAGAGCCGCGCCCGCGGCGTCTGGACGACGCTCGGTTCGGTCAATTCGCCGCGAGCGGCGCGGGCCGCTTTGCTCGCCATGAAGGCGGAGGCGTAGAGCCCGATGCCGCAAAGCAACAGCATCGTGCCCATTATCCAGTTCGCGATCAGGTGAGCGCCTTTTGGCGACGCGCCGAAGCCGCATTCATTTTCTTCAGTTCGTTCGTCCTCGCGGCGCTGGTCATCAAGAACAAGCACGCCATCGAAGGCATGCTGGGCCATATCGGCTGGCTTGCCTACCCGCTGGCCATCCTGGTCTTCACCGTGGTCGCGTCCGCTCCGTTTTCGGTGACCGACGCGCTCGCGATCATGAACGGCGTGCTCTTCGGCCCGCTGTGGGGCTCGGTCGTCAACGCGATCGGCTTGGTCTTCGCCGCGCTGGCCGGCTACGCGCTCGCGCGCCGCACCTCGCATCTGCTCGAGTTGCACAAGAATATCGAGAAGTTGCCGCCCTGGGTGCGCCGCTTCCGCGTCGGCTCGCCGGCGTTCCTGTTGACCCTGCGCGTGATCCCGGGCTTGGGCGGCACGATGGCCACGCAGATCGCGGCGGCGTTCAAGGTGCCGGTCTTCGTCCATGTCTGGACGATGTGTGCGATCGCAATTCCGATCTGCACCCTGCTGGCGATCTTCGGGGATGAAGTTTCGATCTCGATGCAGAGTTACTATCAGGCCCACCGGCCGCACGTGCGCATGCCCGAGCACTGGCGCGAGCGCTTGCGCGATTCGTTCCATCCGTTTCACCGCGGCACGTCCGCGCCCGAGCCGCGGCCGGTGACTAAATGAGCGTCAGCTTGATCGAGACCGAAGCGGCGCTGGAAGCGGCCTGCGCTAGGATCGCGGCGGCCGAGCGCGTCGCGCTCGATACCGAGTTTCACAACGAGAAGTCGTATGCCGCGCGGCTGATGGTCGTGCAGCTCGTCGTCGGCGACGAGGTCATGATCGTCGATCCCCTGCGCGTGCGCGAACTGCGTCCGCTCGCGGATGCCTTAGCGGGAAAAACCGTCGTCGGTCACGCGCTGCAGAGCGATCTGAAGATTCTCGCCGATCGCTTCGACGCGTTGCCGGGTGCGGCGTTCGATACGCAACTCGCGGCGGCGTTCTGCGGTTACGGAATGTCGATCTCGCTCGCCGATCTGGTCCACGATTTGGTTGGCCTTCGCTTACGCAAGTCGCAGACCGTCAGCGATTGGAGTACGCGTCCGCTGACCGCGCAGCAGATCGATTACCTCGTCGACGACGTACGCTATCTCTTCCCGCTCGCCGACGCGCTGCGCGAGCGGCTCGACGGCAACGGCCGGCTCGCCTGGTTCGAAGAAGATGTGCGGCCGCTCGTCGATATTTCAAAGTACCGCCCCGATGCCGAACGGTTGTATCTGCGCATTCCGGGCGCGACCCGCATGAACCGGCGCGAACTCGGCGTCTTGCGCGAACTCGCGCAACTGCGCGACACGCTCGCGCGCGAACGCGACGTGCCGCTCAAATACATCATCCCCGACGACGTGATGTCGGGCCTCGTCTCGCTGCGTCCGGCATCGCGCGAAGATTTGGCGCAATTGCGGCGGCTCGACGGCGGCGCGCGCAAAGCGTACGGCGATCGCATCGTGCAAGCTATCGCCGCCGGGCTCGCGCTGGAAGAGAACGATCTGCCGCGCAAATCGGTGCGTCCGCCGGGCGCCGAACGCGAGGCGATCGTAGCCTGCCTCTCAGTGCTGGTCAACGCGATCGCCACCGAAAACAGCTTGCCGGCGGGATTGCTGACGCCGCGCGCCGCGCTCGAGCGCGTCGCCCGCGAGTTACCGGCGAGCGCCGAAGAGATCGCGCGGACGCTCGATGCGAGCGCGTGGCGTACGGCTTTAGTCGCAGAACCGCTGCACGCGCTACTCTCGGGCCGCGTCGCACTGACGGTCTCAGGCGCGCAGATGGGAAATCCGCACGTCGAGCGCGTCGCGACCGGGGGCGCGCAAGAAGGATAGCGAAATCACGCGCGCTATGCAGAACGCTCACCCGGACAGTTTTGGGGCTCAAAGCACGCTCGCGGTCGACGGCCGCAGTTACACGATCTTCCGCATCGATGCGCTCGAACGCGCCGGCATCGGGAACGTGGCGCGCCTGCCGTACAGCCTGAAAATATTGCTCGAAAATCTGATTCGCTTCGAAGACGGACGCAGCGTCACCAAGGACGATGTCGCCTCGCTCGCCGCTTGGTCGCCGCAAGCAGTCTTGGAGCGCGAGATCGCGTATCGTCCGGGGCGCGTGCTGCTGCAAGATTTCACCGGCGTTCCGGTCGTCGTCGATTTGGCGGCGATGCGCGACGCGATGGCCGCGATGGGCGGCGACCCGAAAAAGATCAATCCGCTGCAGCCGGTCGAGATCGTGATCGATCACTCGGTGCAGGTCGATCGCTTCGGCGAACCCGGAGCCTTCGCGGAGAATGCGCGGCTCGAGTTCGAGCGCAACGAAGGCCGCTACGCTTTCTTGAAGTGGGGACAGAGCGCGTTCGATAACTTCCGTGCGGTTCCACCCGATACTGGAATCGTCCATCAGGTCAATATTGAGTTCTTGTCGCGCGTCGTCTTCGGCGCCGGCGGCGCGGGTGCCGGGCCCGATGCGAGCGGCGTCGCATATCCCGATACGGTCGTCGGCACCGATTCGCATACAACGATGGCCAACGGACTCGGCGTTTTGGCGTGGGGCGTCGGCGGCATCGAAGCTGAAGCCGCGATGCTCGGGCAACCGGTCACGATGCTGATCCCCGAAGTGATCGGCGTTCGCCTCGTGGGGCGCTTGCGCGAAGGCGTGACCTCGACCGACCTCGTTTTGCGCGTGACCGAACTGTTGCGCAAGCAGGGCGTCGTCGGCAAATTCGTCGAGTTCTTCGGCAAGGGGCTCTCGAACTTGGGCGTCGCCGATCGCGTCACGATCGGCAACATGTCGCCCGAGTACGGTTCGACCGTCGCGATCTTCCCGATCGACGCGCACACGCTCACCTATCTGAAATTGACCGGACGTAGTGCCGAAGCGATCGCACTCGTCGAAGCCTACGCGAAGACGCAAGGCATGTTCCGCACCGATGAATCGCCCGATCCGATCTTCAGCGACGTGCTCGAACTCGATCTCGATACGATCGTGCCGAATCTGGCCGGCCCGCGCCGCCCGCAGGACCGCGTCGCGCTCTCGGAAGTGAAGACCGAATTCAACCAAGCGCTGCTCGAATGGCAGAAGGCGCGCGGCACGGCGGTCGCCGCGCATCCGCAGACCGCGGAACTCTCCGACGGCGCGGTCGTGATCGCCGCGATCACCTCGTGCACGAACACCTCGAACCCGTCGGTGATGATCGGTGCGGGTCTGCTCGCACGCAACGCCGTTCAGCGCGGGCTCACGCGCAAACCGTGGGTCAAGACGAGCCTCGCGCCCGGCTCGAAAGTCGTCACCGACTACCTGCAGAAATCCGGCCTGAACCGCTCGCTCGACGAACTCGGCTTCAGCCTGGTCGGATACGGCTGCACGACCTGCATCGGCAATAGCGGGCCGCTGCCCGACGAGGTCGCACGGACCGTCGCCGATCGCGACCTCATCGTTGCTGCGGTCCTTTCCGGCAATCGCAACTTCGAGGGCCGCATCCATCCGCAGGTGCGTGCCAACTATCTGGCATCGCCGCCGCTCGTCGTCGCTTACGCGCTCGCCGGACGGATGGATATCGATCTGACGCGCGAACCGCTCGGCTCCGGCAAGAACGGCGAACCCGTCTATCTCGCCGACATCTGGCCGACCAACGCCGAGATCGATCGCACCGTCGCCGAATCGCTCTCCGAGGCGATGTTTCGCTCGCGCTACGCCGACGTCTTCGCCGGCGACGACAACTGGCGCGCCATGAAGGTGCCGGTCGGCGAGCGCTACGCTTGGGATCCGAACGACGAATATATCAAGCTCCCGTCGTTCTTCGAAGGGATGCCCGCGCAACCGGCGGTCCCGCGCGACATCGAGAACGCGCGCGTGCTCGCGATGGTCGGCGACAGCGTTACGACCGATCACATCTCGCCCGCCGGTTCGATCGCGAAGAACAGTCCGGCCGCGCAATACTTGATGGGGAAGGGCGTTGCCCCGGCCGATTTCAACTCGTATGGCGCGCGTCGTGGTAATCACGAGGTGATGGCGCGCGGAACGTTCGCCAACGTGCGCCTGAAGAATCTGCTCGTGCCCGGCGTCGAGGGCGGCGTCACGCGCTACTTGCCCGAGGGTATGCAAATGTCGATCTTCGATGCGGCGATGCGTTACAAGAGCGACGGCACGCCGCTGATCCTGCTCGCCGGCAAAGAGTACGGCTCGGGTTCGTCGCGCGACTGGGCCGCGAAGGGGCCGATGCTGCTCGGCGTACGCGCCGTGATCGCGGAATCGTTCGAACGGATTCATCGCTCGAACCTGATCGGCATGGGCGTGCTGCCGCTNNGGGCTGTGCGGAGAGGAAGTTTTTACGCTTCTTGAGGTCGCGACGCACCTCGTGCCGCGCAGCCGCTTGAAGGTGAAGGCCGAGCATACCGACCTCGATGGAAAGGTCACCGAGTTCGAAGCGGTCGTGCGTATCGATACGCCCGACGAGGCGGAGTATTACCGTCACGGCGGGATCTTACAGTACGTATTGCGTCAGCTCCGCGCGAAGAACTAGCGGCGATGATCGCCGGTCACCGGCAGGCCGTCCTGCTCGCGTTCGAGGGCCCGGATCGCTATTCGTCGATCGGCGGCCTCGGC
>PLDY01000058.1 GCA_003136895.1 Candidatus Erabacter solicola
GTCGTGCGCTGCAGATCCCACGGGCGCGATTTGAAACGGTAGGTCTTCGAGGTCAGCGCGCCGACCGGACAGAGTTCGGTCACGTTGCCGCTGAAGTTGGAGCGGTACGGTTCGCCGGTCGCCGTCGAGATCACGTCGCGCTGACCGCGGTCCTTGACGACCAGCGAGTGTTCCTGCGTGATGATCTCGTCGAAACGCGTGCAGCGCTGACAGACGATGCAGCGTTCGTCGTCGAGGACGATCGTCGGGCCCAGATCGATCGCCTTCGGTTTGCTCGCCTTCGGATCGGCGAGCCGCGACGCGCCTTGACCGTAGGCCATCGAGAAGTCTTGCAGGTCGCACTCGCCGCCCTTGTCGCAGATCGGACAATCGAGCGGGTGATTCAAGAGCAGAAACTCGAGCACCGCACGGCGGCCCTCTTCAACCTTGGGTCCGCGCGTATGCACGACCATGCCTTCGGTCGCACCGGTGTTACACGCGATCTGCAACTTCGGCGTCTTCTCCACGTCGACCAAACAGATCCGACAAAGTCCGGCCGGCCCGAGTTTGGGATGGTAACAGTAGACCGGAATATCGGTGCGAATCAGTTTCGCCGCTTCGACCAGCAGCGTTCCCTCCGCAACGGTGACCTGCGTGCCGTCGATCGTCAACGTAACGTCTTTGGCCACGCTACTTCCTCACCAAGCGCAGGGCATACATTCCCGCCACCACGATGCAGCCCGCCGCCAGGAGCCAATCGAACATCAGATGCCTCGCATAGCCGAAATATGCGTTGGCGATCGCGAAGACCACCCACACTGCGGCAAGCAGAACGTTGAGCCGGTTTTTTGCCATCATGCGCTCACCGCGACGCTCGGCTTCACGTATGCGCGGAACTGCGGCTCGAAGCGCTTGACGACCGAAGCCAAGAACGGTTCGATCGAATCGCCGAGCGGGCAGAGGTTGATGCCGGTCATCTGATGCGCGACTTTGACCAGCATCTCGATATCCGAATCGAGGCCGCCGCCGTGCAGCAAGCGTTCGAGCGTGACCTCGAGCCAGTATCCGCCCTCGCGGCAGGGCGTGCACTGTCCGCACGATTCGTGCGCGTAGAAGCGTACCAGCGCGTGCGCGGCTTTGACGAAGTCGGTCGTGTCGTCAAAGAAGACGACGGCGCCCGAACCGAGCATCGTGCCGTTGGCGGCCATCGTCTCAAAATCGTACGCCAGATCGAGATGCTCTTCGAAGAGACAGGCCGACGAACCGCCGCCGGGTTGTATCGCGACGATCTTGCGGCCGTCGCGCGGCCCCCCGGCCAATTCCAGCAATTCGCGTAGCGTCGTGCCGAGTGGAACTTCGAAGTTGCCGGCGCGTTTCACGTGTCCGCTGACCGAGACGATCTTGAAGCCGGGCGACTTGGGCGGCCCGACGCTCGAAAACCACTCGGCTCCGTTTTTCAAGAGATGCGGCAACGTCGCCAGCGTCTCGACGTTGTTGACGACCGTCGGTTCGCCGTACAGACCTTTGATCGCCGGGAAAGGCGGTTTCAAGCGCGGCTCGCCGCGCTTGCCTTCGAGCGAATTGAGCAGCGCCGTCTCCTCGCCGCAGATGTACGCGCCGGCGCCGCGATGGACGGTGACTTCGAGGCTGTAGCCGGTTCCGAAAAGTTTCTCGCCGATGAAACCGGCGGCGCGCGCGCCGGCGACCGCTTGCATGAAGATCTCGTAGCCGCGCTTGAACTCGCCGCGGATGTACATGAACGCGTGACGCGAGCCGATCGCGTACGAGCCGATCAAGATGCCCTCGAGGACTTGGTGCGGCGTCTCCTCGAGCAGCATGCGATCCTTGAACGTGCCCGGCTCGGCCTCGTCGCAGTTGCAGACCATGTACCGCGGCCGTCCGTTGTTGGGAAGAAACGACCACTTCCGCCCGGTCGGAAAACCTGCGCCGCCGCGGCCACGCAGACCCGATTTGGAGACGAGCTCGACGACGTCGGCCGGCCGCATTGCGGTCACGGCGTGTTTCCATTGCTCGTAACCGCCGCGCGAACGATAGACGCCGATATCGCACAAGTTCAGTTCGCCGATTCCGTCGGTCAGGACTTTGACGACAGGCATCTAGTGCTCGTTCGCGGAGCCGGTATGTTTGAGGCGCGCCGCGCCTTCAACGATCAACCGTTCTTCGGTCGGGCGGCCGCTTAGCACCACCGGGCCATCCGCCAGCCGCTCGATCATACGCAGACCGCTGACGTCACCCATTCCGCCTGGATCGTTCGGGCTCGAGACCTCGCGCGCGCCGGGCGATTTCTGAGCCCAATCCTGTTCGACGTGCCAATTCGCCGCGGGCTTCGCCGTCTGCCGCAACGGCGGTGTTTCGTACGTACCCGCCATGATCTCGCGCAGCAAGGCATCGACGTTCTCACGCGTTAGATCGTACACGAAATCTAAGTTGACTTGCATGCAAGGCGCGCGATCGCAGGCTGCCAAACATTCGACTTCCTCGTACGAGAACAGCCCGTCGTGCGTCGTCTCGAGATGCCCGATGTTGAGCCGCTCGCGAATGTGGGTCATGATCTTCTCGGCCCCATTGAGCTGGCACGAGAGATTGCGACAGACTTGCAAGACGTACTTGCCGACCGGCCGCCGGAAGAACAGGGTATAAAAGGAAGCGGTCGATTCTACGACCGAGACCGGCAGGCCGAGCATCGCGCCCGCCGCCGTCATTGCCTCGGGCGAGACCCAACCTTCGACGTTTTGAAATGCGTGCAGAATCGGCAAGAGCGCGCTGCGCGAATCCGGATACTGCGCGATCAAACGTTCTGCTTCGGGCTTCACTTGCGCGAGGACCGGCGCGAAGTCGCGCGTCCCGGTGGTGCCGTTCATCGATCGACCTCGCCGAAGACCGGATCGAGCGAACCGATCATCACGACCATGTCGGCGATCAGGTTGCCGATGGCTATCTGCTTCAGTGCCTGCAAGTTGTACATCGAGGGCGGGCGCGTGCGAATGCGGTACGGCCGGTTGTTGCCGTTGGAAATCAAATAGTAGCCGAGTTCACCGCGCGGGCTCTCGATCGCTTGATAGACGTCGCCCGGCGGCACGCGGAACCCTTCGCTGACGATCTTGAAATGATGGATCAGCGCTTCCATCGAGAGCGCGATCGTTTCTTTGGGCGGCGCGACGATCTTCGGATCGTCGACCATCACCGGGCCCGGCGTACGCAAACGCTCGCGCACCTGCCGGATGATACGCATCGATTCATCCATCTCGTCGAGTCGCACGAGGAAGCGCGCGTAGGCATCGCCTTCGCTGCGCACGGCGACATCGAACTCGTACGTCTCGTAACCGCAGTACGGAAAGGCCTTACGCACGTCGTAGGCGATGCCGCTGCCGCGCAACGACGGTCCGCTCAAGCTCCACTTCACGGCATCTTCGGGCGTCACGATGCCGATATCGATGGTCCGGTCGCGCCAAATCGGATTGTTCTGCAGCATCGTGCGCAGTTCGTGCATGCGGCCGGGGAATTTTTCGATCAACACGTCGAGTTGGTCGAGCCAGCCGGCCGGCAGATCGCCGTTCACGCCGCCGATGCGCAAGTAGTTGGGATGCATGCGCGCGCCGCCCGAGGCTTCGACCAAGTCCAGGATGTTTTCGCGAATGTCGAACGCATACCAGAAGTTCGAGATCGCGCCGAGGTCGATCGCATGCGTGCCGAGCCACACGCAATGCGACGAGATGCGCGTCAACTCCGAATGCACGACCCGAATCGCTTGCGCCCGTGCCGGAATCTTCTCGGTGATGCCGAGCAACAGTTCGGCGGCGAGCGTGTAGCAGAGCGCGTTGCCGACCGGATTGAGGTAGTCCATCCGCTCGATGACGGTCTGCGCTTGCGTCCAAAAGAGGTTCTCGGCCGACTTCTCGATGCCGGTGTGGAGATAGCCGATCTCCATCTCGAGACTCTCGACGGTCTCGCCTGAGACCTCGACGATGACCTGCAGCACGCCGTGCGTCGACGGATGCTGCGGCCCCATCGAGAGCGTCATCGTGTTGCCGATCTTTTCCAGCACTTCGAGCGCGTGCGGCGCTTCGGCGCTCATACGTCCTGTCCGCGGGCGCGTGCGATCTGGCGTTGCAGCGCTTCGGCGACTTTGCCCGCCGGCGGTGTGCCGGCGGGGACGTTGCTCTTGAGTGCAAACGCGGGTCGCGGCGTCGCCTCAGTGGCGGGGCCGCGCAGCGGATAATCTTTGCGCAACGGGTGGCCCTGCCACTCGTCCGGCATTTGAACGCGGCGCAGATTCGGGTGGCCTTCAAACGCAATCCCGAACAGATCCCAGACTTCGCGCTCGGCCCAATCGGCGCTCGGCCACAGATCGACGACCGACGGCAAGCGCGCGTCATCGCCGGGCACGCCGGCCAACACGCGCACGCGGCGCGGCGTTCCGATCTCGGCCACCGATGTGACCGCGGCCGGAATCGCCAGTAAATGATAGGCGACGTCGAAACGCGGCAAACGCTCGAGGTAATCGACCGCACCGAGATCGAGCAACATCGAACAACCCTCGTCGCGCAACCGCACGAGCGTATCGCGCAGTTCGGCCGGCGTAACCCGCACGATCTCCGCGTCGTTCAGCGGCGGGCGTACGCTCGTGGGATCGAGTGCGGTACCTGCGATCGAAGGCGTTTGAGAACTCGGCACTTACGCTCTCGCGAGGATTCCGCCGCGGCCGCCTTGGCGGATCTGCTGCTGGATCAGGTTGATGGCGTAGAGCAGCCCGTCGGGCGTCGGTGGGCAGCCGGGCACGTAGACGTCGACCGGAACGATCGTATCGACGCCCTGAATGATGGCATAGTTGTCGAAGACGCCACCCGACGACGCGCACGCACCCATCGAGATCACCCATTTGGGGTCGGCCATCTGATCGTAGAGGCGCTTGATGATCGGGCCCATCTTCTGCGCGACGCGACCCGAAACGATCATGAGATCGGCTTGACGCGGCGAGGCGCGAAATACTTCAGAACCTAAGCGCGCGATATCGTATTGCGGCGCCTGTACGCTCATCATCTCGATCGCGCAGCAAGCCAAGCCCATCGTCAACGGCCAGACGCTTGAGGATTGCGCCCAACGCGCCACATCGTCGAGCTTTCCGAGCATGAACTCGCCCGGCCTCATCTCCATTGGAAGCCGCCTTTGCGCCACACATACGCGTAGCCGATCCCGAGCACCACCACGAACGCGATCATTTCGAGCAGCCCGTAGACGCGCAACGAATGCATCTGCACGGCCCACGGATAGAATGAAGCCGCTTCCACATCGAAGATCACGAACAGCATCGCGATCAGATAAAAGCGAACGGGAAAACGGCCGCTGACATCCGAGGTCGGCTCGACGCCGCACTCGTAGGCTTGTGATTTCGCGGGGTTCGGCTTGTTGCGGGCAAACAGGCCGGGGACCGCGACGAATGCCGTCGCGGCAACGGCTACCACCCCAAGAAAGATGGCAACCGGAACATAGGGATTCATGGCCTTTCCCAAGTTTCGCAAGGGGCTAGACGGTCCTCCGCCTCGAAACGCCCGGCATGATCCAGCGTTTACCGGCCCTGGCCCTCTCGCTCGCTCTGCTAGCGGGCTGCGCGACCCCTGGCGCCATCGGCGTTCAAGATTACGGCTCGGTCACCGGCCGCGTCATGGACTCGCGTTCGCAGAAGGCGATCTCCGGCGCGCTCGTCTCGATCGGCATCGTGACGCGCACGACCGGCTCCGACGGCGTCTTCACGCTAACGATGATCCCCGAAGGGACGCAGACGATCACCGTGACCGCCGGCGGCTACACGACGACCTCGGTGCAAGTCTCCATCCTCAAGGATCAGCAGACCGTGGTCGATCCGCCGATCGCGCTCACTCCCGTCGGTCCGTAACGAGGAAGCGCCGGAATTTTTTTGCACGTCGCCGAGACCGCGACGGGCACGTTTTTCACGGCGTTCCCAAGTTGCCGGGCGCTTCACTGAAATCCGCCTCGATCTGTACTAGCACGCGCCGGCGCCGATGTGTAGCCATCGTCGTCGCTTTGAGGCGATCACGAAGTAGTTCGCGCGAGACGATCCCCAGCCGTATCGCCGCGGCGCAGTAGTTAAGGTCTTTTGGCCGACCGGCTGCATACTTTGAAATAAGGAGATCGTGCGTTTCTAGACACCAGCCGAGGACGCGTGCGGCGCGGATGGTTCGGATTTCAATGACGGAGCGCCTCGATTGCCAACTCTTAGGTAGCACCACTGTGTCGGGACCGACTCCATCGGCATAATAACCAAATTCGCGATGAAACTCCGAGAGCTCACCAATGGAGTTCAGTAATTCGGATTTTTCCGGCACTCTCTCCGGATAGAGATCGCATTCCATGGATCGGACTATGATCTCGTCATCAATCTCCGGGTACTCGCCCAAAATCGCTTGTGAGCCAATTACGCAGAACTCGTTCTCTTCGCAGATTTCGGCCGACGCACGTAGGATATGCTCGAGATGTTCACGCTTCACTTCCTTACCGAGCGATAGAGTAGCTCTCGCTCTTCCTTGTCTAACGCGCCGGCGAAGGGCGAAGACGAGCGCAAACGCATGCCTTCTTCGTCCACGCGAAGGAGCGCAGTGATGACGGCGTGCACATCTCCGCCGTCAATCAGACGATTCCAGTCACCCATTGCCGGCGAGACCCCGTTGCGCTCGCTCCACCGCTTCAGGTTGTCGCGTGCAATATTCAGGACGCGAGGATCCCGGAGCAGCTTTTCTGCGATCATGCCATGTGCAGCGAGATTTCGGAAGTGAATACGATCTTGAGCGGTTCCTGGAGTCCGCTGGCGGTGTCGGGCCTGCTTGGCTGCGTTTTGGCATTTCTTGCTGCAATACGAAGCGACGGCCCCAACGCGTTTCGCGTTGGCAGTCCGCTTCTCGGGAATTGCCCTGCCGCATTTGCTGCATATCGCCAGGTCCATGAGGTATCCAAGGTATCACAGTAACCGGGTTATGTCAATATCGAAAGCCTCTTCATAGAAACGCTTCATCGCTGATAGTAACCAGGTTATCATGCCTCCTCGAGCGTCCCTCGCCGGTCCGATTTTGCGTCGGTGGTGACGTCACCGAGACCGCGGAAAACGAGCGGTCCGGAGTGCTAGTTGTGCATCCGTCCCTTGAGGAATGCTTCGGCAACGTCGATCGGAATCGCGAAGCCGATCGCCTTCTCTTCTTCGAAGCGCGATTCGGCTACGCCGACGACGCTGCCGGTCGCCGCGTCGAAGACCGGGCCGCCGCTTTCGCCCGGGATGATCGAGAGATCGAGTTCGAGCGTGTCCTTGCGAACGCTCGAGACGCGACCGGCGTACACCGAGGTCGCGACGCCGAGCCCTTCATCCGCAAACGCATCGGGAATCGGGAAGCCCGCGACGCCGATCGCCGTCCCGGGCTCGATATCGCGCGCGCTGCCGAGCGTCGCGACCGGCATATCGGGCGTGCTCGCCTCGACGAGCGCCAAGTCTTTCTTGACGTCGACGGCAACGACACGCGCGCCGGCGACGATCTTCTCGCGCATCGTCGCGCGCAGTTGCCGAGCGTCGTGAATGACGTGCTCGACCGTGAGAATCTGCGTGCCCCAAGCGCCGCTGGCCACAACGATTCCCGAGCCGTAGCCGTCGTCCCACTCGCCCTTCTTCTTGGGGTCGTCGCTGGGAATCTTCATCGTGAACAAGACGACGCTCGGGCGAACGCTATGAAAAGCGCGCACGAACGCGTCGCCGCCGAGCGGCTTCGCGCTTGAGGAACAGGCCGCAAGCGCGAGACACGACACCAGCGTAGCGGCGACGCGTCTCACACGCGCGCCTTGGCCGATTCGAGGCTTTCGACGATCCGCAGGCGCAACGTGTCGAGGCCCTCGCCGGTCTTCGCGCTGATACCGATCGCGCCGGGCGGCAACGGCGGCTCCGCGTCGGCAATGCGCACGTCGATCTTATTGAACGCAAGGATCGTCGGCTTGGTATCGACGCCGAGTTCTTGCAGGATCGTCTCGACGCTGCGCCGCTGCCGCGGCCAATCGGGGTTCGAAGCGTCGAGCACGTGCACCAGCACGTCCGCGCCCTCAAGTTCTTCGAGCGTCGCACGGAAGGCATTGAGCAACTCTTTGGGCAGTTCGGTGATGAAGCCGACCGTATCGGCCAAACGAACGTAGACGTTCGGCGCCAAGTAGACGCGCCGCAACGTCGGATCGAGAGTCGCAAAGGGTTGATCGGCGACGAAGGCGGCACCGTCCGGGGTCGAGTGCGCGAGCCGATTGAGGATCGACGACTTGCCCACGTTGGTGTATCCGACGAGCGCCACCAGCGGCGACTCACCCGAAGGTGCGCGGCGCGTGGCGCGCGAGCGGCGCACGTCTTCGAGCTGTCCGCGTAAGAGCGAGACGCGATCCTGAATCTTGCGCCGGTCGGTTTCAAGTTTCGTTTCACCCGGGCCGCGCGTCCCCACGCCGCCGCCGAGCCGCGAGAGGTCGGCGTTCGAACCGATCAGATTGGCTTGACGAAAGCGGAGTTGCGCGAGCTCGACCTGCAGCTTCCCTTCGCGGCTGCGCGCCCGCAAGGCGAAGATATCGAGGATCACCATCGTGCGGTCGACGATCGGCAACGGAATCACTTTTTCCAGGTTGGTGCGCTGGCGCGGGCGCAGATCGTTGAAGACGAAGATCTTGGTTGCCTTGAGTTCTTCGGCGAGTGCCGCGATCTCGTGCGCCTTCCCGCTGCCGATCAAGGTCGCGGGATCGACCGCCGGCAAGCGCTGCACGATACGTCCGGCGAGGTGTCCTCCGGCGGCCTCGATCAACGCTTCGAATTCGGCCAGCTCCGGTTCGAGCGGCCGTTTGGGATCGCGCAGATCGACCGCGACCACGAGCGCGCGATCGACTGCGGGCGCCGTTGGCGAACCGCCGCGTTCGGCGCCGCGTTTAGCCATGCGAATGCAAGCGGGCGATCAGCCACGCCAGGCCTTCGTTATAGCGCGGGCCCGGCCGCTCGAGCAAGTCGTCGTCGTCGAGTATGTAGACGCGCTTGTTCTTCACGGCGCGGAGCGCGCTCCACGGCACCCGGTCGAGAACGCTGCCGACCTTGCTCGCCTTGTCGGCGATGATGACGTCCGGCTGCAGCGCGACCAGCGCTTCCGAGCTGTAGCGCGCGTACGCTTGATGCAAGCCGGTCGCTGCATTGCGCGCGCCGGCCAAACGTAAGAGTTGCGCGATGTACGAACTATCGCCGACCGTGAAGATCGGCGCAACGCCGATCACCACGAAGCAGCGTGGCCCGGCGCCCGGCGAGAGACCCCGAACGATCTGCGCCGTGCGAGCCCGCAAGCGTGCGCTCAGCGCCGCGGCTTCGCGCTCGTGACCGCTGAGGCGCCCGAGGATCGCGAGATCGCCGAAGATATCGTCGAACCCGTCGTTATTCATCAGCACGACGTTCAATCCGACGCGCCGCAAGTCGGCGACCAAACTCGCCTGCGCATTGATGCCGACGACCACACCGGGATGGAGCTTGACGATCTTCTCCGCATCGACCGACGAAAACGAAGAGACTTGCGGCAGCGCGGTCGCGGCCGCCGGATAGTCCGTGAACTGCGAGACGCCGACCACTTGCTTCCCGGCGCCGATCGCGAACAGATCTTCGGTCAGCGACGGCACGAGCGAAACGATCCGCGGATTCGAGGCCGAGTCCGCGGCAACCGGCGATGCGAGAACGATCGGCGTCAGCAATCCGGCGACGAGTCCAAGGGTTCGAAAAAACATGGACCTCATGGGTTCGGCCCGGGTCCGGGAGCGCCTATGTCTATCGGCGCCCGGACCCGCGCGGCGCGCGCGGCGCGCTAGCGCGTTGAGAGTTCGACTTCGAACGTTCGGCCGGGCGCGGGGTAGCCCGAGATCGGAGCATAGCGGTCGTCCCACGCATTCTTCACGCGCAGGCTCAAGATCGCGCCGCGCTCGAGTTTGAAGCGAACGTATGCATCGAGATTCGTGAAGGCGTCATTCACGACGGCGCTGCCCGAACCGAACGATGCGTCACCGGTCGAACCAACGACCTTCGCGCGCACGCCGTAGGCGATGCCACCCGAGCCGAACGCGTGCGTCAACCCGACCGTGGCTTGCATGACCGGCGCGTGCGGCAAGCGGTGCATCGTGCCCAGATCGAGCGCGCGGTAGATGTCCGTGACGCTCAGGTCGGCCGTCAGGCCGTTGTACGGTCGCGACGCAGCCGTGAATACGAGCCCGTCGAGCGAGGCTCGCTGCACGTTGCTCGGGAGAAAGTTGTTATCGAGCACGATGAAGTTTGACCCATCGCGCGCGAACCAGCCAAGCGAGATGCCGCCGGCGAGTCCCGGCGCCGCCAGTGTGACATCGGCGTTGCGTGCTTTCTCCGGTACGAGGTTGGGATTGGAGAAGTTCGGATAGTACAGATCGACGAGCGTCGGCACGCGGAACGATTCGCCGACGTTGCCGGCGACGCGCAACGCGCCGACGTGGAAGAGCGCACCGAGTGACGGCGCGATGACCGATCCATGCGGCGCGTCGTTCTCGGCGCGTGCCCCGAGGGTCAATTGCGATCCCGCAAAGAGCGCGAACTGATCTTGCACGTAGGCCGCGACTTGCGATTCGCTCGCAGCGAAGCTCGGCGGAGGTCCGGCCGGCCCGAGCGAGAGCATCGCATTCTCGCGCGACATGTCGAAGCCGGCGACCACGCTCGACCGATCGCCCGATAGCACGTCCTTCAGCGAGAACTGCGCGCGTGAATCGTAGGTATCGCTCTCGCCGCCGAAATCCGGATCGTTGTAGCTGAGCGATTGCCGCGCGCCCGCGAACGTCAGCGTGACGGTCGAGCGCGCGCCGCCGCGCGCGAACTCGAAGCTGGCGTCGGAGCGCGAGACGCGCTGCACGGCGCTGGGCGACGGAAAGTCGAGCCGGCCGGGAACGCCCGCGGAGACGTCGCCGAAACCCAGATCGCCGCGCAGGCTGTACGCCCCCAACGTCTGCGAACCGACGAAGCGCGCGGAGTTCGCCATGCCCCAGGCGTTGCTGCGCACGCCGGCGGGGAACGTCTGCATCGGATAGACCAATTCGGGATACGCGAAGTCACCGCTCGAGACGTGCCGTTCAAAACTCGCCCCGAGATGGCCGTTGCCGATCGCCAGCCGCGCGTCGCGGTCGCCGTACGAGCCGTCGCTGAGCGCGAGATCGACGCCGCGCGCGGGCGCCGTGATCAAGTTGATGACGCCACCGCTCGCACTCGTGCCGTAGAGCGTCGAGGAGCCGCTCTCCACGACCTCGATGCGGCTGATGCCGCCGAGCGGCACGGTCCCGAGATCGATAATGCCGGCCGAGACGTTCGCGATCGGCACGCCATCGAGCAGGATCAGGGTCTGCGATCCGAGCGCGCCGCGAATGCCGTAATCGGCCTGGCTGCCAAACATACCGTAGTGAAAGGTGAAGACGCCCGGTACCGATTGCAACGCGTCCGCCACCGTGCGCGCGCCTTCGGCCGCGAACTGCGAACGATCGACGACGAACGTCGGCCGCGACGTGCGCTCGATCGGTTCGGGCCGCCGGTCGCTCGTGACGATGCGGCCGATCTCCGGTAACGCGGAAGGCGATGGGCTCGGCGCCGGCGCGCCGGCGCGGGCCAGCGTGGTGACTGAAATGGCGCAGGCCGCGCTCAATGCGCAGCCCGCAAAAAATCGACGAAGCATGTGCCGCCTACCTTTTCGCGAGGTGGAGTGGGTACACGTCCGTCTTGAGTATCCTGACTCACGGATCGATGCCGTCGTGCCGGCGTCTTCCCACCTTTTCAGGCAGTGACGTCCCGGCGGCTCCCCGCTCACAGTGGCGCGACCATCCCGGATTTGCACCGGGTTCCTTCAGACAGACGCCGCTCTCATACTGCGCTGACGCGAGGTGAACTCCCTCCCGGAGTGCTAACCCCTTTGCGATGTTCACAAACGCGACGCGTTTGATCGCACTCGCGCTCGCCGCAGGCGCCGCGCTCGCGCTCGGCGTCTTCGTCGGCGGTGCGCCGCTCGCCCCGGGCGACGTCGCGTATGCGCTGTTG
This sequence comes from Candidatus Erabacter solicola, assembly GCA_003136895.1. Lineage (GTDB taxonomy): Bacteria > Vulcanimicrobiota > Vulcanimicrobiia > Vulcanimicrobiales > Vulcanimicrobiaceae > Erabacter > Erabacter solicola. The sequence continues at coordinate 12,095 of PLDY01000058.1, forward strand.
CATCCGCATGCCGCCGGCGACGCGAACGCGATCGTGTGGTCGTTGCGCGTGCCGCGCGTCGCGATCGCGGCGGTCGTGGGGATCGCGCTCGCGGTCGCCGGCTTCTTGCTTCAGGGCATGTTGCGCAATCCGCTGGTCGATCCGTTCCTGACCGGCGTGAGCGCGGGTGCCGGTGCCGCGATCGCGATCGCCGTCGCCGCCGGCGTCGCCGCACCGTTCGTCCCGGCGCTCGGCTTCATCTCGGGGCTCGGCACGGCGCTCTTGGTCGCGCTCCTAGCGCGGCGCGGAAGCGGCATCGATGCGGAACGATTGATCCTCGCGGGTGTCTCGCTCACCGCGCTGTTTGCGGCGATCGTCGCACTGGTACTGACGCGCCTCGCGCGCAACGGCTCCGACGAGATCTTGGCCTGGCTCGCCGGCTCGCTCGCGGGCCGCGGCTGGAACGAACTGGGCTGGGCCGCGCCCTACGCGCTCGCGGGATTGGCGCTCGCGTTGCTGACCGTGCCATCGCTCAATGCGCTGCGCCTCGGTAGCGCGATCGCGCGTGCGATCGGCGTCGATGTCGTGCGCGCCCAGTGGATGCTGCTCGCGTCGGCGACCTTGCTGACGGCGGCCGCGGTCTCACTCTCCGGCACGATCGGTTTCGTCGGGTTGATCGTTCCCCATTTGGCGCGACGCGTCGTCGGCACCGACGGCCGCATCGCGCTCGTCGCCAGCGCTTTCATCGGCGCGACCCTCGTGCCGCTCGCCGATGCGCTGAGCCGCTCGCTCTTTCCGCCGATCGAAATTCCGCTCGGCGTGCTCCTCGCGTTCATCGGGGTGCCGACGTTCCTGTACCTCTACTTGCGCCCGGCCGGAGCGACGCGACTATGGGGCACCTGACGCTGCGCGGCGTGCGGCTCGCCATCGGCGAACGCACGCTCCTCGACGCAATCGATCTCGACGTGCGACCGGGCGAACTGGTCGCGATCGTCGGGCCCAACGGCGTCGGCAAGACCACGCTCCTGCGCGCGACGGCCGCATTCGTCCCGCCCGCCGCCGGTCAAATCTTGATCGACGGCGCAGAGTTGAGTACGCGCAGCCGTTCCGAGCGTGCGCGCGCGGTCACGCTGATCGGCGGCAACGTTGAAGCGCCACACGGCATGAGCGTTCGCGAGGTCGTGGTGACGGGGCGCTTCGCGCACCGCGCCTGGTGGGATTGGATGGTCGGCGATAGCGATCTGTTCGCGGCCGACGCAGCTCTCGAACGCGTCGCGCTCGGGCCGCTGCGCGACCGGCCGTTCGATACGCTCAGTTCGGGCGAACGGCAGCGTGCTTGGCTCGCGCTCGCGCTGGCGCAAGACGCCCGCGTGATGCTGCTCGACGAGCCGACGAGTCACCTCGATGCGCGCTATGCAGTCGAGATCCTCACGCTGCTGCTCGATCTGGCGCGCGACGGGCGCGCGGTCGTCACGGTACTGCACGACCTCAACGAAGCGGCCGCGATCGCCGATCGCATCGCCGTCCTCGGCCAGGGTACGCTCTTGGCATACGATAAGCCCGCGACGGCACTCGACCCGGCGATCCTTGAGCGTGCCTTCGGGATCGCGTTCGATCGCGTCAGCCTCGACGGCGGAACGCGCGTGCTGGCCCGCGGCCCGCGCAGCCCGCGCTATCCCACTGACTTACCGCAAGCCCCATCCGCTGGCCATTAGGCGAACGTCCGCGACGCGCCCCTAGCGAAGATATCGCTCAATAGGTTACGCGGCGAGCGCGTTTCTTTTTGTATAACAGGAGAGCGGATGGCAAAGAAACCGAGCGAGATTCTGGATCTCATCAAAAAACATGGCGTCAAGATGGTCGACTTCAGGTTCGTCGATGTACCCGGCACGTGGCAACATACGAGCGTGCCGGCCGATAGCGTCGACGAGGACGCTCTGGTCGGCGGCATCGGCTTCGACGGCTCGAGCATTCGCGGTTTCCAGTCGATTCACGAATCCGACATGGTGCTCAAGCCGGATCTCGATACCGCGCACCGCGACGAGTTTCGCACGCACCCAACGCTCTCGCTGATCTGCGACGTCTTCGATCCGATCAAAGCCGGTTCGTACGATCGCGATCCGCGCAACATCGCCAAGCGCGCCGAAGCCTATCTCACATCGACCGGCATCGGCGACACCGCCTACTTCGGTCCGGAGGCCGAGTTCTTCATCTTCGATTCGATCGCATACGAAAACTATCCGCAATCCACCGGCTTCTCGATCGATTCGGCCGAGGGACACTGGAATTCGGGCGAGGCCGGGCTCGGCTACACGATCCGCAACAAGGAGGGGTACTATCCGCTTCCGCCCGCGGACCATCTGATGGATATCCGCTCGGAGATGGCGCTCGAACTCGAGAAGTGGGGCATGCAGGTCGAGATGCAGCACCACGAGGTAGCGACCGCAGGCCAAGCCGAGATCGACTTCCGCTTCGGCAAACTCGTCGAGACCGCCGACAACTTGATGACGTTCAAGTACGTGATCAAGAACGTGGCGGCGCGGCACAACAAGACCGTAACCTTCATGCCCAAGCCGCTCTTCGGCGACAACGGCAGCGGCATGCACGTGCACCAGAGCCTGTGGAAGGGCGGAAAACCGTTATTCGCCGGCGATCTGTACGCGGGCTTGCGCCAGATGGCGCTGTGGTACATCGGCGGGC
>PLDY01000076.1 GCA_003136895.1 Candidatus Erabacter solicola
ATGATGATCGACTTCGCCCTGGACGCCGAACGCCACCAGGGGATGGCGCCCATCGATGCCATCTACCAGGCTTGTCTGCTGCGCTTCCGGCCCATCTTGATGACGACGTTCGCCATGATTTTCGGCATGCTGCCGCTCTCACTTGGAATTACCGAAGGCGCGGAGACCCGCGCCTCGATGGGCACGGTTTTGATCGGCGGCCTCATTAGCTCGCTGATCCTGACGTTGGCGCTCGTGCCGGTCATGTACACCTGGATCATGGGCCGGGTCGATGCGAACGAGCACCGCAAGGCGGCCAAACGCGCGCTCTCGGAAGAGTATATGTCGGATGTCGACGGTGTGCCGCGCCTGGAGTTGCCCGCGCACTAGCGCGCGCGAGCGGAGGGCCGGCCGGGGCGCGGTCTGAACCCCGCTCCCATGACCGACGCCAGCAAGACGACATCGCGCGCCGTCCTCATCACGGGGGCGGCGCGTGGTTTAGCGCGCGGCATTGCCGCGGATCTAGCCGGCGACGGCTATCGCATTGCCTTTACGTTCCGGCCGGGCGGCACGCCGCCCGATGAGACGATCGCCGCGATTCGCGCGCGTGGCGGCGATCCCGTCGCGATTCCGGCGGACCATTCCCTTGAAGGCGAGACGGGCGCGGCGGCCGTTCGAGCGCGCGAGGCACTCGGCCCGATCGACGTTCTGGTGCATGCCGTCGGGCCGATCGTGGTGCGCCGCTTCGAGCGCTCGACGATGGACGACTATCGCGCGATGCTCGACGGAAATCTGCGCAGCGCGGTCGAGGCGGCATTCGCGCTGCTGCCGGAGATGCGCGAACGCGGCTTCGGCCGGCTCGTTTTCTTTGGAATGAACGGATCGCACGCGACCCTGCCGGCCAAGGGCATGAGCCTGTACGGCGCTGCCAAAGCGGCGGTTGTCAATTTCGCGCGAACGCTTTCGGTCGAAGAAGCGCAACACGGCATCACGGTCAACATGATCGAGCCCGGCGACATTCGCGATAAGACGCTCGACCGTGCTGCGGCGCGCCACGTTGCCGCGAACAATCCGACCAGCCACGCCGGCTCGTGGCAAGATATCGCCTACGCCGTGCGCTTTCTGGTCTCCGACGAAGCGAGTTTTATCAACGGCGTCACGCTCGGCGTCAACGGAGGCTTGGTGGGGCCACACGAGTGAGCGACCATCGCCCGGGGAGCCGGGCTGCCTGGATTGCCGTCGCGCTCATTTGCCTGCTGCGTGCCGTTGCCGCATTCACGATTCCGCTGACCGGGGATGAAGCGTACTACTGGGAGTGGAGCCGCCGTCCGGCATTCGGCTACGTCGATCATCCGCCGATGGTGGCTTGGACGATCGCCGCGTTCTCATGGTTGGGGCACACGCCGGGATTCGTTCGCTTGGGATTCGTGGTATGCGGAATCGTGAGCTCGCTGGCGCTGGCCGCCTGCGCCTTCGAGATCACATCCGACCGGCGCGCCGCAGCGATTGCCGCGCTCGCGCTCTCGCTCGCGCCGTTGCTGATGCTTCCGTTCGGCACGGCAACGCCGGATGGGCCGTATCTGATGTTCTGGGCGCTCGCGCTCTGGTTCGGAGCGCGTGCGTTTAAGCGCGACCGCACCGCAGATTGGATATTGCTCGGCGCTATGGCCGGCGGCGGCCTACTCTCACGCGTGCTCGGCCTCGCGTTGCTCCTCGGTGTGATCGTCTACGCGTCAACTGGCGGCCGCGCAGCCGCTTGGCGACGCGGGATGCCGATCGCGATCGGCGTCGCATTGGCCGTCTGTCTGCCGTTCCTGGTTTGGAACTCAACGCACGATTGGGTGACGCTGCGATTCGCACTCTTCTACCGGCACGAGGCGACCGCCGTGTTCTCGCTGCCGAGAGCATTCCTCATTCAGTTAGCCGGATATTCGCCGGGAATCTGGATCGCGGTTCTGGTTTGCATGGTGCGGCCGCGCAACGCGCTCCTCGCCTGGACCGCAATCCCGCAATTTGCGATCGTCATGCTTGCGTCGCTGCGCGAAAGCGTCGAGGTGTACTGGCTCTTAGGATTTTTCGTCTCGATGGCTGCTATGCTCGCTATCGCCTACACGCGACTCGGCCGCCGGGCGCGCGTCATCTGGGGCGCGGTGACGGTCGTTCCCGCAGCGCTGCTCCTCGTGCCGGTCTTCACGTTCTTGCTGGCGCCGGCGTGGACGTGGCAGATCGTGCAAAGCGTGCACTTCGCGCAGCCGCGGAATAACGGCCCGTTCGAGATCATGACCTACTCGATGGTCGCGGACGACGCGGCTCGACTCGCGCGCGAGCGCGATGCGATCGTCATGACCGATGGATACGGCTTTTCGTCGGTGATGGACTTCGATGCGGGCAGCGCGCCGGTGGTGATCGGCTACAACTGGCAAGGTCGCGAGTCGCGCGGCTGGTACCCCGATTCGAATCACCCGGCGCGCGCGCTCTTTGTCGACAAGGAGCCGCTGGCGTCGCGGCCCGACTTCGGCTCGCGACTGCGCCGCGCGTGCGCGAAGGTGAGCGACGGCGGCGTTCACGGCTACAGCTACGGCGATACGGCGCCGCGTAACTACTACTTCACCTGGTGCGAAGGCCTCAAGCCCGATGGGCTCGCAATCTTGCGCTGGGAGCGAGAAGGCGTGGCGACGTCGCGACCGCCGCAGCCGACCGCTTCACCCGTGCCGCCCTGGACCGTCACCCAGCGCGCGGAATTGACGCGCGCGCTCGACGACGCATTCGCCGGCGGTATCTTGGCCGAGAAGAGTGCGGTCGCCGTCGTGAGCGCCGACGGTAGGACGCTCTACGCACGTCGTGCCGGTGTGCCGATGACGCCCGCTTCGACGCTGAAACTCGTCATCGCGGCGACGGCGCTGGACGTGCTCGGTGCCGAACGGCGCTTCGAGAGCACGTTCGTCGCACTCGCGCCGCCCGATGAAGCGGGCGTGCTACACGGTCCGCTCTGGTTCGTCGGCGGCGGCGATCCGCTGTTCACGTCCGATGAGTTGCGCGGCGGTATCGGCGCGCTTCGCCGGCTCGGGGTGCGACGGATCGACGGACCGATCGTCGTCGACGGCAGCGCGTTCGCCGGCGCCGAGCAAAATGCGCGCTGGGACCCGGCCGATTTAGAAGAAGGCTACGCAGCCGCAACCAGCGCCCTCTCGCTCGATCAAGGAACGGTCGAATTCCGCGTGACGCCCGGGACGCCGGGCGATGCCGCCCGCGTTACGATCGAGCCGCCGAATGAAAACGTCGAGTTTGGCGGATCGATCGTAACGAGCGACGGAGCGACGTCGCTGCACATCGAGCGCCGGCCGGAGTTTCCGTCGCGCAACGTCTTCACCGTGCGCGGAACGATTGCGCCCGGCGCGATGCAGAAATTCTGGAAACCGGTGCTCGGGATACCGGCGTACGTCGGGGGCGCGATCGTCGCGCTGGCCGCGCAACAGGGCATCGAAGTGAGCGGCGGCGTGCGTGCCGGCGCGGCGCCGCTGACCGCCGTGACGCTGTGGCTGCATCGCTCGCAACCGCTCTCGGCGATCGTCGGCGAGATGCTGGTGCACTCGAACAATCACAGCGCGGAACAGTTGTTGCGGCTCGTCGGGCAGCAAGCCGGCCGGGCCGGCACCGATCAAAACGGCTTCGTGCTCGAGCGCCGCGAGCTGGCACGCCTCGGCATCGCGCATCCCGGCCTGACGGCGTACGACGGCAGCGGATTGGCGCCGGCCGACAAGATTCCGGCCATGCTGACCGCGCGCTTGCTCGCTGCCGAATTGCGCGGACCGAACGGTCGCGTCTTCTTGCTGAGCCTGCCGCGCGTGGCGCTCGACGGCACCGTCGTCTACGGGCACGAACTGCATGCGGCGCTCGGTCGCGCGCGCGCGAAGAGCGGCCATTTGACAGCGGTCAATGCCTTGGCCGGCACCGTGCTGACGCGCCGGCACGGACGCATCGCGTTCGCATTTGTCGTCAACGATCGGCGTTCCGAAGCAAGCGCGGTCTATCGTTCGCAAGATCGCGCGCTCGACGCACTCTCCGAGTTCTGACCAGGGCATGACGGCCGTGCGGCAAAACCAACCCGCATGGCTTCACAGACGATCGGATACGCGCTCATCATACGGCTGGAGATGCCGACGCATCCCGGCGCCTTCGGCCTTTTAGCCTCGGCGATCGGCGACGCGGGCGGTGTCATCGGCGCGGTCGATATGCGCTCGGCGGGCAAGACGACCGTCACGCGCGACGTCACCGTGACGGTCGCCTCGGATGCGGTCGCGAATGCCGTGCGCGGCGCGATCGAGCGGCTCGACGGCGTGCACATCGTGAGCGTCTCGGATTCGACGTTCCTGGCGCACATCGGCGGCAAGATTCGAGTTGAAGGGAAGCTGCCGGTCAAAACGCGCGCCGATCTCTCGACCGTCTACACGCCGGGCGTCGCGCGCGTCTCGCTTGCGGTCGCGGCCGATCCGCGCAAAGCCTACCAGTTGACCATCAAGCGTAACACGGTAGCCGTCGTCACCGACGGCACGGCCGTCCTCGGTCTCGGCGATATCGGGCCACTCGGCGCGGCGCCGGTGATGGAAGGCAAGTGCATGCTCTTCAAGCAGTTTGCCGATATCGATGCGTGGCCGATCTGTCTCGACACCAAAGATGTCGACGAGATCGTCGAAACCGTCGTTCGCATCGCGCCGATCTTCGGCGGCATCAACCTCGAGGATATTTCGGCGCCGCGCTGTTTCGAGATCGAACGGCGTCTGCAGGAACGGCTCGAGATTCCGGTCATGCACGACGATCAGCACGGCACGGCCGTCGTCATCCTAGCCGCGCTGATCAACGCGGCGCTGGTCGTCGGCAAGACGATGGATCAGTTGACGGTCGTGGTTGCGGGCAGCGGCGCGGCCGGAACGGCGACGATGAAGATGCTGCTCGCGGCGGGCGTGCGCGATGTGATCCCGGTCGATCGCGCCGGCGCGATCAATCGCACCGATCGCTACGAGAATTCGCACTGGACCTGGCTCGCGGAGAATACCAACCGGCAGAACCGGCGCGGGTCCCTCGGCGAAGTCCTCAAGGGCGCCGACGTCTTCATCGGCGTTTCGGCGCCGGGCATTCTGCGGGCCGAAGATATCGCCGGCATGGCGCGCGATCCGATCGTCTTCGCGATGGCGAATCCGACGCCCGAGATCATGCCCGACGTTGCCGCCCCGTACGTCGCCGTGATGGCGACCGGCCGCTCCGATTTTCCCAACCAGGTCAACAATTTGCTCGCGTTTCCTGGGATATTCCGCGGCGCGCTCGATTCGCGCGCGAGCCGGATCACGGACGGGATGAAACTTGCGGCGGCCAAGGCCATCGCCGCGATCATCACCGATAAGGAGCGCGGGGCCGAATATGTGATTCCGAGCGTCTTCGACACCCGCGTCGTCGAGGCGGTGGCCCGTGCGGTGGTCGCCGCGGCCGTTGAAGATGGCGTCGCGCGCAGGCAGTTGATGATCGCCGAAGGCGAGGACGTAACGGCTCCGGTATAGGGTTAGGGATGAGCGAGCCGACTCCGGTCCGAGTATTGATCATCGAAGACGATCCCGACGTCGCCTCGTTCGAGCAGATCATGCTCTCGCGTGCCGGGTACGATACGCGCATCGCCGCGAACGGCGGCGAAGGCTTGGATCTGGTCAAGGAGTTCAAACCCGAAGTCGTTCTGCTCGATATCGGCCTGCCGGATATGTCGGGCTTGGATGTTTGCACCAAGATCGCCGAAACGGCGGATTCGTACATTCTGCTCGTCAGCGGGCACTCGAGCGAAGACATCAAGTTGACCGGGCTCGGTCTTGGCGCCGACGACTTCATCACCAAGCCGTTTTCGAGCAACGAACTCCTAGCGCGCATCGCCTCCTTCTTGCGGCGGCGCGAACGCTCTCGCGCGCGCGATCAAGAAGGGCGCCTGCAGCTAGGCGACGTCGTGCTCGTGCGCGATCTGCACACGCTCGAGCGGAACGGACGCTCGGCCAGCCTGACGGCACTTGAGTTCCGGCTGCTTTGGTTTCTCGGCGAAGGCGATGGAAAATTGCTGACGCGGGCGCAGATCCTGGAGCGAGTCTGGAACGACGTTTCGGGTGTGCCGACGCGCGTGGTCGACGTGCACGTCGCGGCCCTGCGAAAGAAACTCGGCGATGTTGAAGCCGAGTTGCAGATCTCATCGGTTCGGGGGATCGGCTACCGCCTGGACACGCAGTGACGCCGTTCGGCGCGATCGCGCTCGACGTGCGCGACAAGCGTCCGCTCTACGTGCAGATCGCCGACGAGATTGCGGCGCGCATCGAGCGCGGCGATCTCGCCGAAGGCGACCGGCTTCCCGGCATTCGCGAATTGGCCGCGCGCTTGAGTTGCGGTTTGGTCACGGTCTCACAGGCGTACGATTCGCTCGTCGCGCGCGGACGCGCGGTGGCGCGCATCGGCAAGGGCACGTTTGTGACGGCGACGCGTGCGCCGAGCGAGCCGTTCGCGCGGCGTTGGGAGCCTGATTTGGGCGGTTTTTCGCGCGCGCGCATGGAGGGTGTCGGCGAGCGGCTCGGCCGCGCCGCCGTGCCCGGAGCGATCTCGCTCGCAACCGGACACCCGGCGCCGGAGACCTTTCCGCTCGCCGAATTCGGCCGTTGCGTGCAGCGGACGCTGGCCGACGATCCACCGGAAGCGATGCAGTACGCCTCGGGGAGCGGCGACCGCGATCTGCGCGAGGTGCTGGCCCGCGCCTTGCGCGCCCGCGGCGTCCCAGCCGAGGTGGACGACGTCGTCGTCTGCTCCGGCGCGCAACAAGCGGCCGACGTCGTCGCCTCGACGTTGCTCGAAGCGCGCGCGGTCGTGGCCGCGGAGAGCCCGTCGTACGCGCCCACCCTCGGGGTCTTCGATGCGCGTGGCGCGACGTACGTCGAGATCGCTGCGGACGCCGACGGCATTCGCGTCGACGATGTCGAGCGCGTCTTCGCGGAGTACCGGCCGCGTCTTTTCTATGTCAATCCGTTTGCGCAGAATCCGACCGGCACGGTCTTGCCGGACCGGCGCGCCAAAGCGATCGTTGCGCTGGCCCGCCGGTACGATGTCGTCATCCTGGAAGATCAGACCGGTTGGGTTTTCACCTACGACGGCGCACCGCCCGCGCCGCTCGCCGCACACGATACCGACGGACGCGTCATCTTGATCGAGAGTTTTTCGAAATCGGTCTTTCCGGCGTTACGCGTCGGCTATCTCTACGCGCGCGGCGGCCTGCGCGCGCCGCTCGAATCGGCGAAGATGCGGGCCGACTCGTTTACCTCGACCCTGACGCAGCGCGCGCTCTGGCGTTTTCTGAGTTCGAGCGCGTATCCGAAGCATCTGCGCGCGGCGAAGGCCTTGTACCGCAGCCGGCGCGATACGTTCGTGGAAGCGTTGAGCGCCGCGCTGCCGTGGGCCGACGTGCGGCCACCGGCGGCGGGCGTCACGCTCTGGCTACCGTTGGCCGCTCGCATCTCGACGCAAGCGGCCTTCGACGAATGCGCGCGTGAAGGCGTGCTCGTGATGCCCTCCGATCCGTGGTATCCGACGCGCAGCGGCCCGGCTGCGCTGCGCTTAGGCTTCGGCGACCACGACGAGCAAGGGGCGTTGGAAGGGATCGCCCGTCTTGGCCGCGCGCTCAAGCGAGTTACAGGAAGCGTTCGTCGGTCGCACGTAAGCGAGGGACGCTGATTATCGGAGGATCTCACATGCCCAACGCTCGACGGCTGGTTGCGCTGCTGGTCTTGGTGGCGATGCTCGCCGGTTCGTCGCGGCCCGCACCAGGCGCGCCCGCGGCGACGACGTTCGAAGCGCCCTCCGGACAATTGCAGGCCGGTCCGCTCAATGCGACCGATACGTACGCGCAGGTGCTGCCGTCGGGCCGCATCCTGCGTCCGGCCGGAACGAGCGTCGTCGTCGGCATGAACGCGCTCGGCTTCGCGTTGACGCCCGACGGCCGCTACGCGATCGTCTCCAACGACGACGAGCGTCAGGGCAATACGGTGAGCGCGCTCGACGGACAGACGACCGGCGGCTACTCGCTCGCCGTCGTCGATACCAAGAGCATGACGGTCGTCGACCGCTACAAGAATCCCGCCGAAAAGTTCTTCGTAGGCATCGTTGCGTTGCGCGATCCCGCCGATGCATCGAAGACGCTGGTGCTCGCCGCCGGCGGTCCGAGCAATACGGTCTACGCACTCGATCTCGATGCGGCCGGCCACCTCACGCCCGACAAGGTGCACGCGATCGCGATGCCGCTCCCGAGCGATCCGCGCAACGCCAACAACGGTCATGCGTTTCCGAGCACGATCGTGCTTGCTCCGAGTCACGCCCGCGCCTACGTCGTTAACAATCTTGCCGGGAGCGTGATCGCAATCGATACGCGCACGCGCCAGTTGACCGGAACTCCGGTCGATGTCGGATTCTTTCCGCTCGGCGCGGCGTTCAGCCCGTACGGGCTGATCGTCGCCAACGAAGGGATGATGAGCTACGGCGTGCTTCCCGCGCCCGTAGCCGAGCCCGCGTTCGAGCTTCCGCCCCAAGATCTGCAGCGCTCGTCGTCGATCGCGTTCGTCACGATCGATCGTCTCGGCGCGGCATCGCGAGTCCGCGCGATGCTTCCGCTCGACCGGCGCCCCGACGGCTATCGTAGCGTTGGAGGGGTCCATCCCGTTGCGATCGCCGTTATGAAGAAGAAGCCGTTCGCGTTCGTGGCGATGAGCGGGATCGATCGCGTCGCCACGATCTCGCTGGCCGGGATCAGGCCGAAGGCGGTTGGCGGCACTGAGTTGCGCCTCTTCGACAAAGGACCGTACGGCACGCAGCCGAGTGCGCTCGCGCTCGCTGAGGATCAGAACCGGCTGTACGTTGCGCTGGCCGGCATCGATGCGATCGCCGTTCTCGATGTCAGCGATCCGGTGCATCCGCACCGGCTCGGGTTGATTCCGACCGGCTGGTATCCGGCCTCGATCCTGATCTCCGGCGACGGCAAAGAACTCTTTGTCGCCAACGCCAAGGGTTTCGGCCACGATCGCAACTTCCAGGGCTCGAACCCGTCCCTGCGCGATAAGCGCGGACGCGTTCTGCAGGTCGAGGGCGACAGTAACGCGATCTGGGCGACCTTCGAACGCATCGATCTCAAAGGCCTCGACCTTACCAAGTCCACGCGCGAATCGCTCGGATATTTGCGCGCCTCGCGCCCTTCGGTCACGGATCCGATCGTTCCGCAATACGCGGGGTCGGCACCGTCGCCGATCAAGCACGTCGTGCTGATCCTCGAAGCGAGTAAGACGTTCGATTCGATGCTAGGCGACCTCACCGACGCAGCCGGTAATCCGTACGGCCCGGGCGATCCGTCGCTCGTCGCCTTCGATCGCACGGTTACCCCGAATTTGCACGCGCTCGCAAACGCATACGGCCTCGCCGGAAATTTCTACGCCGACGCGGAGGAATCCGATGCCGGCCACCAGTTCGTTTCGGCTGGAATCGCGAGCCTGTACAGCGAGAAGATGCTGCTGGCCAAAGACGGTCGCTTTCCGCAAGCCGGCATGAATGAGGATCCTGAGGACTACCCGCGCGCCGGCTACATCTTCGATAGTTTATCGTTGAACAGCAAGACGTTTCGCGACTACGGCGACAACGTTCGCCTCTCGGGATATGACGAAGGTGCGGGCGTCACGGATGATCCGAGCGCGCCGGCCCGGGGCCTCGGAGGATTGTACTCGCTCGACGTGCCGGCGCCGGCGGTCTTGCGCGGTCACATCGATCTCAATTATCCGGGCTGGAACGTGCGTATTCGCGACATGCGGCGCGCGCAGGAGTTTCTCAAGGACTTCGCCCTGCTGGTCCAAGCCGATAGCATGCCGGATTTCACGCACATTTGGCTGCCGGGCGATCGTGGCGGCGCGGGGCCCAATATTCCGCCACTTCCGGAGCAGGTTGCCGACGGCGACCGCGCGCTCGGGCAAATCGTCGAATATCTCACGCACACGCCGCAGTGGGGTTCGACTGCGATCTTCATCATGCCGGGCGACGCGCAATCGACGCGCGATCACGTGAACGAGCACCGTACGTATGCGATCGTCGTTTCGCCGTATGCCAAACGTCACTACCTTGGAATGCGGCATCTCTCGACGGTCAGCGTGCTCAAGACCGAGGAAGAGATCCTCGGGCTGCCGGCGCTTTCGCTCGGCGATCTCTTGGCAACCGATCTTAGCGATTTCTTCACGCCGGTGCCGGATCCGGGCGTCTTCACGCACATCGACGTGCCGCCTCAGAGCGCGTTCCGAGCGGGGCTTGGCAGTTCTGCGTTAGAAGACTGAGCTCGTGACGACAGCCAAGATATTGAAGCCACCATACGTTAGCGACGATGCGGGAACGTTGTGCGCCGTGATGGTTGCCGCGCCGTCGGATGCGATCGAACGCGAGCGGCCGCTCCTGGGCGAATCATCCGCTATCGGGGAGCGAGCTCGCGAGCAGCATGCGGTCTTCCTCGGCCGCTTGGCGGCTCACGGCGTGAAGATCGTGAATCTGGCTGCCGATCCCGGCGCGCCGTTCGGTGCGCTCTGCGCCGACGCGGCGATCGTTTTTCCGAACGGCGCGTTCGTCATGCGTCCGAGCGATGTCGCGCGCCGGCGCGAAGTCGTGGCCGTGGAAGCCGCGCTGCAAGATGCCGGGATTCTGATCGTCGGACGCATCGAGGCGCCCGGTCTGCTCGACGGCGGCGACGTCTTGCTCGCAGCCGGCACCGCATATCTCGGCGTCCCGTCGCCGCGCGCTTCGGAGATCGGTATCGCACGCAGCCTGCACGGGAACGAACACGGACGCGAACAGTTGGCGGCATTCGCGCGTGGACTCGGTTTGAACGTCGTTGAGGTTGCGCTCTCGGCCGAAGTGTTGCGCCTGCGTTCGGTTGCGTCGCTGGTTGCGACGCGAACGGTTCTCTACGCTCCGGGACTCTTGGATGCCGATTCCTTCGCCGGGCTCGAGTGCATCGAGGCGCCGCGCGGTGAAGACTACGCCGCCGGGGTGCTGGCGCTGGGTGGCCGTCGTGTCGTCGCTAACGTGCGTTTCCGGCAGACGATTCCACGCTTACGCGCGGCCAAGATCGCGGTCGACGCGATCGACCTGTGGGAGTTCGGTAAGATCGGCGCCACGCCGTCATCGTTGGCGCTGGTCCTCAAGCGCGGCTAATGCGTGTAGCTGTTCTCTCGGATATTCATGGGAATATCCGCGGGCTCGACGCATGTTTGCGCGATTTGGCGGACCAGGGCGGGGCGGACGCGATCGTCGCCGCGGGCGACCTTTGCATGGATGGACCGCGGCCACGTGAAGTCTTGGAGCGTCTCGAGGAGATCGGCGCGCAGTGCGTGCGCGGCAATACCGATCGCTACATCGGTGACGTCGAAACTCCGGCCGGCGACGACGATGAAGGGCGGCGCATCGAGTGGCAGCGTCGCACGCTCGGCGCGGCCTGGACGGCCTGGCTCCGCGCGCTTCCGTTCTCATTGCGCATCGGCGACGGCGAGGAAGCGTTGCTGGTGGTGCACGCCAATCCAAAATCTGACGACGAATATATCTGGCCCGATGCGGACGATGCGTTTCTCGAGAAGATTACCGCCGGCGTCGTCGAGCGCACGATTGCGTTCGGACACCTTCACGTTCCGTACGCGCGGATCTGGCGCGACCGGCTCTTCGTCAACGTCGCCTCGGCCGGTCTCCCGAAGGACGGCGATCCCCGCGCCGGCTATGCGATCTTGATGCAGCGCTCGGGGGGCTGGGAAGTCAAGCACCGGCGGGTCGAATTCGACGTCGACAAAGTCGTGCGCGACCTCGAGAAGAGCGGCATGCCCGGCGCCAAGAAGCGCATCAGCGTTTTGCGCCGGCATCGCTACAGAGAACTGGGCGCGCGGATTCCATGAGCGCGAACGACAGCGTCCCGGCGCTGAAGATCGAGGCGCTCTCCAAGCGGTACGGCGAGTTCTTAGCCGTCGACGATATCTCGCTGCGCGTCGAAGCCGGCGATTTCTTCGGCTTTCTCGGGCCCAACGGTGCCGGAAAGACGACGACGATCAACGCGATCGTTGGCCTGGCGAGCATCACGCGCGGTTCGATCGAGGTCTTCGGCCACGACAACGTGCGCGATTGGCGCACTTCGCGGACCTTGATCGGCTTGGCGCCGCAAGAGTACAACTTCGACCGCTACCTCTCGATTCGCGATATCTTGATCTATCAGGCGGGATACTACGGCTTGCGCCCGCGCGAGGTGCGCGCCCGCGCCGATGAACTGCTCGAACGCTTCGGCTTGACGAGTAAGGCGAAGGAGACGTTCGTCAAACTCTCGGGCGGCATGAAGCGGCGTCTCACCCTGGCCCGTGCGCTGATCCATCAGCCGCGGCTGCTGATTCTCGACGAACCGACCGCCGGGGTCGATGTCGAGTTGCGCATCGAACTCTGGGCGCTGTTGCGCGAACTTAACGCCGGCGGTACGACGATTATTCTGACGACCCACTATCTCGAAGAGGCCGAATCGCTCTGTCGCAACATCGCGATCATCGGCAACGGCCGGATCGCCGCGATGGGGCCGACCGAAGAGCTCGTGACGCAGCACGGTCCGGCGACGCTCAGCGTGACGGTCGATCGTGCGGTCGAAACGCTGGCGCCGGCCTTAGCGGCCCGCGGTGCGCGGCGCGACGGGGATCCGCGTACGCTGTACTTCGACGGTCTCTCGCCCGCGCAGATCGCACCGACCTTGGCCGAGATCGAAGCGGCCGGATACGCCGTCGAAAATCTCGAGTTCCGGCGCGCGAACTTACAAGACGTCTTCCTCGAATTGGTCCGGCGATGAACCGAACCGAAGCGACGGCCGTGTGGGGTTTCGGCAATCCGGTCGGGCTCGGGACGCTCGTCAAACGCGAATTGGTTCGCACGTTGAAGGTCATCAATCAGGTCATCTGGCCGCCGATCATCACGACGGTCTTATACGTGCTCATCTTCGGGTTGAGCATCGGCAGCCGGATTCCGCAGATTCAAGGCGTCTCGTACGCGGCCTATCTGGTTCCCGGTCTCATCATGCTGCAGGTCATCGACGCGACGTACAGCGAGGTGTCCAGTTCGATCTTCCAGGGACGTTTTATGAACTCGATTCAGGAGATGCTGATCGCGCCCATGTCGGCGGTCGAGATGGTGCTCGGGTACGTGATCGCCGCCGTGCTGCGCGGGCTGCTGATCGCGAGCTTGGTGTTGATGGTCGGCGCGCTTCTGGTGCACACGCTGCCGCGGAATTGGCCGCTGTACCTGCTCGTGACGGTGCTGGTCGCGACGCTGTTTTGCTCGCTCGGCATCATCTTCGGGCTGTTGGCTGAGAAATTCGATCACATCGCGGTCTTGACGACCTTTGTCATAACGCCGCTCGTCTTCGTCGGCGGCGTCTTCACGACGATGCGCTTCATGCCGCCGCTCATTCGCGAAGTCTCGCTTGCCAACCCGATGTTCTATATGGTCGACGCGCTGCGCTTTGCGTTCACGGGAACGGGGGACGTGCCCCTTGCCGTCTCCCTCGGAACGGTCAGCGCGCTGACCGTGATCGCGCTTGCGGTGGCCCTGCGCATGACCGCCCTGGGCGTCAAGCTCCGCGTATAGCAGGAATCCCTCGCGGATGATGACAGAGTAAGCGGAGCTATGAAAACCGTCGCTCGCGTCTCCGCTCTTGCTTTGCTTGCCGCACTCGTCTGCGCGCCCGTGCCCGCTCCGGCCGCCGCGCCGGCGGCGCTGACAGGCCCCCAAGTCGGTTCGCCCGCGCCGAACTTCACATTGCGGACGCTCGACGGAAAGACGGTTTCGCTGAACTCGTACCGCGGCAAGACGCTCGTCATCAACGTCTGGGCGACGTGGTGCCCGCCGTGCCGTCAAGAGATGCCCGACCTATTGACGAGCTACGCGAAGCTCAGCAAGACGGGCGTCGCGTTCCTCGGCGTCGATACGACGGAAGAAGCGCCGATCATCCGTGCCTACGTCGTCGCCAAGGGCGTTCCATACGCGCAGGCGGTCGACTCGGCCAAGACATTTCAAAAAGACTACGACGTTCAGTACTTTCCAACGACGTACGTGATCGATGCGCGCGGCATCTTGCGCGCCCGTTATATTGATATCATCGCAGCGCGACAACTCAGTCAGTTGACCGATGCGGCCAAAGACGGAAGGAACGGCGAGATCATCTCGCCGCTGCAGACGAAGGTCGATGCGACATTGGCCGATCCCGGGTTGCCGGCGGGCGCCGACGCCACGGCGATCGTCGCTTATGCCAAGCATGCCGATGGCGCGATTTCGAAGGCGGAGGATCTGCTCGGCGACAGCGATGCTGCGAAGGGCAATTCGACCGATCTGTTGCGCACGCGCGTTGAAGAGGCCACGTTGCGCGACCGGGCGATCGCCGCGCTCGGGGCCGCCGCCGCGTCCGATACCGATAAGATTCTGCTGACGCGCATGCAGGGCGACGCGGCTCGCGATCGCGAGCGCTGGAGCGACGCGCTAGCGGCGTACCGCGCGACCTTGGCGTTGGACGCGAAGAACGAGGACGCGCTTTCGGGGGTCGCCTTCGTCGCGGCGCGCTTGAACCAACTCGCCGTCACGATCGACGCCGACGAACAACTCGCGACGCTTTCGCCCGACAGCGTCGACGCACAAGTCGAACTCGGAATCGTCTACGGTCGAGCCAATCGCTCTAGCGATGCATACGCCGCGTTCGATCGAGCCACGACGATCGGAAAGAAACACGTCGACGCGAAGCCGGGCGACGCGAGCGTGGTCCGAAAGCTGGCCTGGGCGTATCTCTACGAGGGAAGAACCTACGCGAAGGGCCACGATCCGGTGCACGCCAAGGCGGCGTTCGAAGCGTTGATGGCGTGGACGCAGAAGCTCCCGGCCAACGACATCCGTCACGACATGTACTTCGAAGAGGGCCAGGAAGCGATCGTCGCGCTCGAACTCGCAAAGCCGGTCACGACGACAACGGTCTCGCTGGCACCGTGGACGGGAGCCGATCTTCCCGGTAGCATCGCGAGCACGATCAAGTATCGCTTGGTCGTCGCCGACAAGGCCGGCAAGACCGTCGCCCTGCATACGACGGGCGTGCCTAAAGGCTGGGTCGCTTCGTTCTGCAGCGATCGCGTCTGCTCGCCGTTCCAGGTTAGCGTCGCGATCCCGCAATCGGGCGTGAAGGTGATCGAGTTTCAGCTCGTTCCGCCGAACGCCGCGGCGAAGGTGGGCAAGGTTCGCGTGATCGGCAGCGACGGCGTGCACAGCGCGAGCGCAACGACCTAATAGAGGCGCTCGGCGCGATCGGAGCCCACGGCCGGTGATGCTCCCTACACTCGGCGATATCGAACAGGCCCGTCGTAACATTGTCGGCAGCGCCTTACGCACGCCGTTGGTACGGCTCAACATGCTCGGCGCGCCTGCGGAGATCTATCTCAAGCTCGAAAATCTCCAACCGATCGGTTCGTTCAAGATTCGGGGAGCGACGAACGCGATGGCGCACATGGCGCCGGAGCAGTTGGCCCGCGGAGTGCTCACCGCGTCGGCCGGCAATATGGCGCAGGGCGTGGCTTGGTGTGCACGCGAGCGCGGCATCCCGTGCACGGTTATCGCGCCGGATACCGCGCCGGATACGAAAATCAAAGCGGTCGAGCGCTTGGGCGGTCGCGTGATCAAGGTTCCGTTCGAACAGTGGTGGCAGACGTTTGTGGATCGTGCGTATCCTGGCATCGATGCGACGTTCATTCACGCCTTTGACGATCCAAACGTGATGGCCGGCAACGGGACGATTGCGCTCGAGATCTTGGAAGACTTACCCGAGGTCGATGCGCTAGTGCTCCCCTGGGGCGGCGGTGGTCTGGCGTGTGGAGTCGCCATCGGCATGCGCGCGCTGAAGCCTGACTGCCGCGTGTTCGCCGCGGAGGTGGCGACGGCCGCGCCGCTCGCGGCGTCGCTCGCCGCAGGATCGCCCCAGAACGTCGACTACATCCCGTCGTTCGTCGACGGCATCGGTAGCAAGAGCGTTTTCCCGCAGATGTTCGAGCGCGCGCGCGAGTTGCTTGACGGCGCGTTGGTCGCGAGTCTGGAAGAGGTGGCAGCAGCGGTACGGTTGCTGGCCGAACGCAATCGCGTCATCGCCGAAGGTGCCGGTGCGTGTTCGACCGCGTGCGCGCTGACGGGCAACGCGGGCAGCGGCAAAGTCGTATGCGTGGTTTCAGGTGGAAACATCGACGCGAGCAGATTTTGCGCGCTACTGCGCGGCGATCCGTAGAAGAACGGCTTGTGCGGCTTTTTTCGGCGATCGTGGCGGGCGGCAGGTGGGGAGCCGTCGTTGCCAGAATTGTCTCGCGCGCGTCTACCGCAGGGTGGGCGCCGTTCGACGCGAACCCGTTTTTTGAAGACGGCTCTATGAAAGCGAGACGCGAAATGCTGCGTGCGAAAGTTCAGATTTTCGGCCTTCTGGCAATAGCCGCGCTGGGCGTTACCCTCGCCCAGTGCAGCGG
>PLDY01000133.1 GCA_003136895.1 Candidatus Erabacter solicola
GGCGTGATCTTCATCGACGTGTCGCCGCGGAACTGATGCTCGATCGAGAAGTCGTAGTTGTTCGAAACTTCCGGGGTGATCGGGTGCAGCGGTGTGGTGAATCCGAACTTCTGGAACGCATACGTGTAGAAGCTCGTGTACGGGAAGACAGGTTGGAGTCCGTCGTACTGTTCGAACGCGGTGTTCGGCCCTTGCGCGTAGCGGCCATAGCTGGCGCGAAGGACGGTGAACGGATCGAGCGAATAGGTCGCGCCGATGCGCGGCTCCCATTCCGGATAGGTGTTCGTGGCACCGACCGGGTTGCTGGCGGAGAACGCGGTATAGCCGGCAGGGCACGCCGCTGAAGGCGACGCCAACCCAAGATTACGCACCTTGTCGGCGATCGTTCCAGAGCCGTCGGTCTTGATACACGTGTCCATGTTCAACGCATTGTACCAAAGGGTCCGTGCGGCGGTCCCTTGCGTGTTCGCACCGACGTACTGAAAGTCGTCGAAGCGGATGCCCGCGTTGATCGTCAGCTTGCTGTTCGGCCGAAACTCGTCCGTCAGCGAACTCTGATAGAAGATCGGCTGGACTTGGTTGTACGTGGCGTAATTTCCGTCGCCGACGACGAAGTACTCGCACGCCCCGACGCCGCAGTTTCCTACAGGCACCGGCGCGGCGGTCCCGTTGAAGGCCGACTTAAACGTTACGAACTGCGCGAAGCCGTTGGCCGGATAACACGTCGTCGCGACCCTCGCGGCGGTGTAGCAGAGCCCGTTGGTCGGGTTGCTGGAGTCGACCAACACCGCCATCGCGGTCCGCACGCCTACAGTCCCCGAGGTGTCGAGGTAGGTAGAGTTGTTGTCGCGGGTCGTACTGGAAGTCGTGTACGAGCCTGTGAAGTTGATCAGATTCGACGAGTTGATCTGATCGATGAACGTGCCGCTGACGCCGCGCGTGTGGCTCGAGAGCTCGTAGTCGCCGGGCGTGAAGTCATCCGCGACTCCGACAGCGCTTCCCGCATAAGCCGCGTTCGGACCCGTGTTGAGCCAGTCCGAGTAATAGCTGTACCCGTACACTTTGAGCAGCGCATTGCTGCCCATGTTGTGCGTGTATTGCAGTTTGTAGATCGCCTGATTGTTCAAGAACCCGTCACGCTCGTTCGGCGGGATCGTGCCGTTGAACGCATGCTGCGGGACGTTCGGGAAAAAGTAGGGCGACATCAGGCTCTGAAAGTTGGCCGGCAACGGCACGCCGGTCTTGCCGTTGTACAGGTAGCCGTCGAAGAAGTGCGGCGTCCCGTAGCCGATAGCGTTCAAGTACGCCGCACCGCCGTTGTCGTTCGTCGATGAATCGAAGTTGTTCTGGATGTAGTTGACCATCGCGAGCAACTGTATATCGTCCTTCGTCCCGTTCTTGTGCGGGATGCCGAAGTGGAAGTTCAACACGGTGTCGCGATCGGCGAGGTGGCCTATGGTTTCCCCCAATACGCTATAGGGACCGAGCACAAACGAACCTTGCGGAGTGTTGCCGTTGTACAGGCCGGGGGTATAGGTGCCTTGTGGATTCGTCTGGGTTTGGTTGGTGAAGCCGCCGTAACACGACGGTGCAACCGAGATCGGCTGTCCTGCGCAACCACCCTGCACGAGGCCCCAGAGATTGCTGACGCCCGCGCCGTTGAAGTTGTCGAGTTGGCGGATTTCCTGGTTGTAGCCGCCGAGGCCGACGTAGTACGAGAAGTTGCGGCTCGGGTTCGAGCCACCCGCCTCGAACGAGAATTTGTGGTAATACGACGGGCCGCCGACTCCGAAGTCGGCGTTGGCGAAGCCCGGATACGTCCCGGTGCGAATGACTTGGTTGATGAACCCGGAAAGGCCGTTGGCCTGCGCGTTCGCCGGTGGCACACCGGTGTAGACTTGAAGTTCTTGCTGGCCGAGCGACGACGCCGGGCCGGAGGGGTAGTTGTCGAAGGCGCGGTTGACGGGGACGCCGTCGATCTCGTAGCCGATCTGATTGTAGTCGCCGCCGCGGATGCTCACAGTCCCGCCGGCGCCGATGTATCCGGCCTGACCAGGCGAGACGAAGACCCCCGGAACGGTCGCGATCGCGGACCAAGCCGTGTTGAGGTTGCCGCCGCCGCCGACCCCTGCGAGCTTGTCCTGTTGCGTCGCATCGATCGAATAGACGTCGACGGTCGTGCCGGGTTTAATCAGCGACGAGGAAGCGCGCGATGAGATGCGGCCGATCGTCTGCAGCGCGTGACGCGTTGCGAGACTAACGTTCTGGTTCTGGTCCGCGATGACCGTGAGGCCCGTCTGCGCGACGGGCTCATAAACTCGTTTTTCGACCGACAGCGTGTACGTGTCGGGGATCAACGCGAGGAATACAAATTTTCCCGCGCCGTCCGTTGTGGTGTGGTTTGACGCCGATGGGCTCGCGACTGATACCAATGCGTTCGTGACTGGAGCGTTGTTTTCGTCGAGAACCGTACCGCTGACGCCACCGGTGGTGCCTGCCAGAACCAATGTTCCCTGACATAGCATTGCAACGAGTACGACAGCGGCGACGAGCGAACGCGTGAAACGACGTTTCAGCATGCTGTCTCCTAATTTTGAGGTGCGAGGGCTTAAGGCGAACCAGGGGCACGCAAAAGAACGCAACCTGACCCGCTCCGGCGACGCTTCGGGGTTCAGTCCGTCTTAACCCCCCACGTTTATCTTCCTTACTGCAGGTCAAATCGATGGTATCCCAGCGTTGCCCAACTCGGGCACGGCAGCCGGTCCGCCAAAGGGCGCCGGGAAAGCCGGTTCTAGGCGGCTAGCCGCGCTTTGACTAGTCCCGGAATCTCCGATGGGCGGTCCGCGACCGGCACGCCGGCAGCAGCGAAGGCCGCGAGCTTGCTCTCCGGGGTCCCGAAATTGCCTGAGATGATCGCGCCCGCGTGCCCCAGCCGCTTGCCCTTCGGCGCCGAGCGCCCGCCGATGAAGGCCACGACCGGCTTCTTGGGCAGGTGCTCTCGAATGAACGCCGCCGCGTCCTCCTCGTCGGAGCCGCCGATCTCGCCGCAGACGACGATCGCATCGGTCTCAGGGTCGGTCGCGAACGCCTTCAGGCAATCCACGAACGTCGTCCCGATGATCGGGTCGCCCCCGATCCCGACGCAGGTCGACTGCCCGAGCCCGGCCTTGGTCAGCCCATCGACGATCTCATACGTCAGCGTCCCCGAACGCGAGATCATCCCGACCCGGCCCTCTTTAAAGATGTGCCCCGGCATGATCCCAACCAGGCTCTTCCCCGGGCTCACCAGCCCCGGACAGTTCGGCCCGATGATCCGCATGCCCGGAGTCGTCGCGACCAGCTTGAGCATGTCGTGCGCCGGAATCCCCTCGGTGATGCAGACCGCCAATCCGATCCCGGCATCGTACGCTTCGTACAGAGCATCTTCCGCAAAATGCGGCGGCACGAAGATGATCGTGTGCGTGGCGCCGGTTGCATCGACCGCGTCCTTGACCGTATTGAAGACGGGCAATCCGCCCTCGACCGAGGTCCCGCCCTTGCCCGGCGTCACGCCGCCGACGATATTCGTCCCGTACGCCACCATCCGCTGAGTGTGAAACAACCCTTCGCGCCCGGTAATGCCCTGCACGATGACCTTCGAATTTTTATCGAGGAAGATAGCCACGTTAATTGCTCTTTCCTTTTTTTCAGCGAACCGGCGAAACGTTGTTGGGTGATTTGTAACGCGGCGCGGATCACGCTACTCCTGACCGAGTAATCCGCGCATGAGGCGTTATTGACGGGGCGCGCGTGCGAAGCGGGATGTGTGACGAGGAGCGAAGCGCCGGAAGCGCGAGAGCGACGAGCACACAAGCAGCGATTTTCCCACGGAGGGGAAAATCGTAGCGGTCCCGCGTAGCATGCGCGCCCGGTCAATAACGCCCGCATCAAGAGTTGCGAGCGAACTCTACAGCGCGCTTCGCGCCTTCGTCCATGGTCTCGACAGGGTTCATGCCGGCGGCGGCTAGAATTTCGCGGCCTTCCTTTTCGTTAGTGCCGGTTAGGCGTACTACGAGCGGTACTTTGCGGATGTCGCCGCCGGCTAGGGCTTCTACGATGCCTTTGGCTACTTGATCGCCGCGCGTGATGCCGCCGAAAATGTNNGAGGCCGGCGCCGTTGGCGATGACGCCGAT
The DNA here is from genome assembly GCA_003136895.1 of Candidatus Erabacter solicola. Classification (GTDB taxonomy): domain Bacteria; phylum Vulcanimicrobiota; class Vulcanimicrobiia; order Vulcanimicrobiales; family Vulcanimicrobiaceae; genus Erabacter; species Erabacter solicola. The sequence goes on from PLDY01000133.1 coordinate 4,174, forward strand.
GTCGCCGTCGAGTTTTGCGTAGTTCGACATGCCGAGGCCGATCGCGACGGCGGCGGCTTGATCTTCGTCGGCGGGCGTGTCGTTTTTCCAGGCTTGGAGTTCGGGGTGTTTGTAGAGGCCGTTGTCGTCGAGGTCGACCTT
>PLDY01000086.1 GCA_003136895.1 Candidatus Erabacter solicola
AACGAGTTCATGTTCTTGATCTCGGTCTTCGTGCCGTACTCGCTCGCCCCGGCCGGACGAATCGAAACGTTGGCATCGCAGCGCAGCGAGCCTTCCTCCATCTTGACATCGCTGATGCCGAGGGCGACGAACGTTCGTTTGAGCGCCTCGAGGTACCCAACGGCCTCGACCGCGCTGCGCATATCGGGCTCGGAGACGCATTCCATGAGCGGCACGCCGGCGCGATTGAAATCGACGAGCGAATGCGTACTGCCGGAGAGCCGTCCATCCGCGGAGCCCGCGTGCATCGACTTGCCGGTATCTTCTTCGAGATGGATGCGCGTCAGCTTGATCCCGCACTGTGTGCCATCGGCGAGCCAGAACGGGACGGTTCCACCACTCGTGAACGGCATGTCGTACTGTGAGATCTGATAGTTCTTGGGCATATCCGGATAGAAATAGTTCTTGCGGTCGAACTTCGAAAACGCCGGAATCTCGGCGCCGAACGCGAGCCCGGCTTTCACCACGAGTTCGATCGCGAGTCTGCTCGGAACCGGCAACGCACCGGGCATGCCGAGACAGACCGGACAGACGTTGGTATTCGGTTCGCCGCCGAAGACGTTGCGGCAACCGCAGAACATCTTTGTTTGGGTCTTTAACTCGACGTGACACTCGATGCCGATGACCGCTTCGTGCGGAACGCCCCTGACCTCCAGATTCATAGCGCGGACTCGAGACTCGGCGGAGCGTGGTGCTTGCCATGTTGCGTTCCGCGTTCGTACGCATGCGCGACGCCGAGCAAGGCGCGTTCGGTGAAGAGCGGCGTCGTCAGTTCGAGCCCCAGAGGTAGCGGACCGCGAGCACCCGCCGGCGTCACGTAGCCGCACGGCACCGAGAGCGAGGGTACGCCGGCGAGCGACATGGGGATCGTGTAGTAATCCATCAAGTACATACTGACCGGATCCGATTTCGCGTTGAACTCGAAAGCCGCCGACGACGCTGCCGGACACGCGATCGCGTCGCAAGCGGCGAAGGCCTTCTCGAAATCTCTCGCGATCAGCGTGCGCGCTTTCTGGGCGCGCACGTAGTACGCATCGTAATAGCCACTCGAAAGTGCGTGCGTTCCGATCAGGATGCGGCGTTTGACCTCATCGCCGAAACCCGCGGCGCGGGTGGCTTCGTAGGTCGCCCCGACATCCGCTTGCTCGACGCGTAGCCCGTAGCGCATGCCGTCGAAGCGCGCCAAGTTGGACGAACATTCGGCCGGCGCGATCAGATAGTAGGTCGCAACGCCGTAGTCGGCGGTCGGCAACGAGACCTCGACCAGTTCGGCGCCGAGCCGCTCGAGATCGCGATAGGCTTGTTCGTAGACGGCGCGCACGTCCGGTTCGAGTTTCGCCAAGTCGAATTCGCGTACGATGCCGACGCGCAGGCCGCGCAGATCCTCGCGCAATCCGTCGAGCGCCGTCTCGACAGAACGCGCGACGGTCGTGGCATCCATCGGATCGACGCCCGCAATCGTCTCGTAGACTAGGGCGGCGTCTTCGATCGTCTTCGTGATCGGGCCGATCTGGTCGAGGCTCGAAGCAAACGCGATCAGGCCGTATCGCGAGACGCGCCCATAGGTCGGTTTGAAGCCGACGACACCACAAAAAGCCGCGGGCTCGCGAATCGAGCCGCCGGTATCGCTGCCGAGCGCGATCGTCGCCATCCCCGATGCGACCGCGGCGACGCTTCCGCCCGACGATCCGCCCGGCACACGTCCCAGGTCCCAGGGATTGCGCGTCACGCCGAGGGCGCTGTTCTCGCACGAACTGCCCATCGCGAACTCATCGAGATTGGTTTTGCCGACCGGGAGCGCGCCCGCGCGCAGCAGCCGTTGCACGGCGGTCCCGGTGTAGGGCGCGATCCAGTGTTCTAGGATCCTCGACGCACAGGTCGTGCGCGTCTCGGAGAGACACATGTTATCTTTGAGCGCGACCGGCACGCCGGCCAGCGGCAGCGTTTCGCCATCCGCTAAACGCGCATCGACACGCCGCGCCTGTTCGCGAGCGAGGTCCGCGGTCCGGGTCAAGAACGCGCCGACGGCGCCGTCGCGCGCGTGCACGCGCGCGATCGCCGCCTCGGCCATTTCGAGCGCCGAGACTTTACGCTCGGCGACGGCTCGTGCAATCTCGCGCGCCGTCGCATCGAGCAGATCGCTCACGAAGGTTCCCCGGCGATCCGCGGCACGCGAAAATACGAGCCTTGCCGCTGCGGAGCCGACGCGAGCACCACATCGCGCGGCAAGGACGGCCGCACGACATCCTCGCGGGTGACGTTGGTCGACGGAATCACCTGAGCGGTCGCCGCAACATCGGATACCGGCAAGCGTTCGAGCGTCGAGACGTACTCGAGCAGCGTCCCGAGTTGCGCGCCCAGCCGCTCGACTTCGGCCGGCGTCAACGCGATGCGCGCCAGCTTTGCAACGTACGCGACGTCGATATCCCCGGATGCCACCCGCTTACGCTCCTTCTTCTTTGAGTTCGAAATCGAGCGGCGCGACGTCGGCCCGCTGCAGGGTCGCGAGCGCCTCGATGTGTCCCGTCTGTGGGAACATGTCGAAGGGTTGGACGGCGCCCAGACGGTATCCGCCGGCGATGAGGTGCGCCAGATCGCGCGCCAGGGTCGCCGGATTGCACGAGAGATACCAGACGTGCGGCGGCTTCGCGCGAAGCAGCGCGTCCAAGGTCGCTTCGTCGCTGCCCTTGCGCGGCGGATCCAGGAACGCGACGTCGGCCGCCTGCAGCGTCTCCGCTGCGCGACGCGAGCGCAGAACCGAATCGACGCGGCCGGCCAAGAATGCCGTCATCTCCCCGACGCCGTTGAGCAGCGCGTTGCTGCGAGCCTCGCGCACGGCGCTCGGATTCTCCTCGATACCGACGACGCGCACGCCTCGTTTCGCGAAGAAGAGCGCGAAGGTTCCGGCCCCGCAATAGAGATCGACAAGGCGGCGCACGCCGGCGAGTTGCGGCGCCATGAAGGCGAAGATCTTGCCGACCATCTCGCTATTGACTTGAAAGAACGATGCCGGCGAGACCCGGAAGCGCACGCCGTCGATCGCCTCTTCCATCTCGGCCCGACCGTAGATCAGCGCCAGGCGCCGGCCCATGACTGCATTCTCGCTCGAGGGCTCGAACGAGTTCGCGATTCCGACCACGCCCGGCAGGTGCGCCGCTAGTGCCGCGCCTGCAGCGGCGAGCGGCGGCGAGGCCTTCTCGGTCGTCACCGCGACCACGCCTTCGCCGGAAGCGCTGCCGACGCGCGCGATCACGTGGTGCGCGTCGCCGAACGCAGCTTCGGTCCCGGCATCCTGTGCCGCAGCCGTCAGGCCCGCGATATAACGATCGAGTTGCGGCATCACGACCGGGCACGTTTCGAGCGGCACGATATCGTGCGTCCGCGCCGCATAGAATCCGAACGCTGGCTTGGCGTCCGTATGGTCGACGACCAGCGCCATCTTGTTCCGGTAGGCGCGCGGCACGTCCATTCCGATCGGAAAGCCGACGCGCGCGCCCTGGATGCCGCCCAAGCGGCGCAGCGCGTGTTCGATGAGGCCGCGCTTCCAGCGCAACTGCGCCGGATACGCCAAATGCTGCACTTGGCAACCGCCGCAGGTTCCGAAGACCGTGCAAAACGGTTCGGCCCGATCGGCCGAACTGCGCAGAATCTCAACCAGTTCCGCGACGGCGTACTTGGCCTTTACCGACTCGATGCGCACCCGCGCGCGTTCGCCGGGAACCGGCCCCAGGACGTACACGACCATGCCATCGGCACGGCCTACCGCCTGGCCCGTCTTGGCGATGAGATCGCTGCATTCGATGTCGACGAGGTCCCCGGCGGTTACTCCGCTAGGCGGATTTTTTGTCATCGAGCTGCTTGAGCAGCCGGTTCGCTTCATCGATGAGCGATTGAATGCGCTCGGTCGTCGGATCTTGCGGCGGACGAGCCATCGTCACTCGCACCACGGCGTACGCCAAGCCCGCCGACACGGCTGCGATTCCCACAAACCAGAGGATGCGCTTGAGGGAGCCGTCGCGGCGCGCTTGCGCCTGGCTTCCGTTCCCGCTTGCCTGTGTCGTCGTCGAGTTGCCGTAGTGCGCGTGCGTTTTCGTACCCGATTCGTCTGCCATAAAAGCGTCTTTCGCGTTCGAGTCACTCGGTTCTTGCGAACCGGAGTAGCGCGGCGACCTGCGCCGGTATGAAGGGCCGCTGCAGCCCGCTTGCGGCTCCTGCGGCAGTCGCCGCCCGCAGCAGCTCGAGCTCGTTGAGCGCGGCGCTGACGACGATCCTCGCAGCGGGATCGAGCTCGCGCAATCGCTCGATCGCGACGACGCCGCCGGCGGGCGGCAGGCGCCCGTCGACGATCGTGAGATCGGGACGGATCGCGGCATAGCGTTCGAGCGCGCTCGCCTCATCGACCGCCTCGGCGACGACCTCGAAACCGGCCTCGACCGCCAGGCGCGCTAGGATCGCCCGGGCGACCGGCGCGTCGTCGGCGATGAGAATACGCACGTTAGCGCTCTTCGAGGGCTTCGGCCGGGATCTCGCAGAGCAGCGCAACCCCGCCGCCTCCGCGTCCAACGACGTAGTAGCGGCCGGCGACCGCAATGACATGCAGCGATGCGGCGCCCGGCAAGAAGACGGTCTCCACGACGCGCAGCAGCCGTCCGCCGGCGCGCAGGCGCGCGCGCAGACCGAACTTTAAGCCGGCCAGGACGATCGCGATCACGGCCAGTGCGGCACACGCGCGGACCAGCAGCGCAAGATCCATTAGCCCGAGGGCGACGCGATGCGGCGCCGGAACGCGACGACGGCCTCGCTGACCGCGCCCGGCGCCTCGTTAACCGCGAGCACGTTCCCGGTCGTTAGGACGATGACGGTCGTTCCGTCGTCGGCGCTCTCGACCGTTTCGATCAAATCGGCGCTGACGACGATGGGGTGGCCGTTAGGGCGAGTCAAAGCGATCACGGCGAACTCATTTCGCACAGGCTGGCAGCCGGACCCGGCAAGAGGGCGTTGCTTTCGTCGAGCTCCGCCTCCTCGAGCGACGCCTGAAACGCCCGATGGACTTCCAGCCGAAGCTCGCGATGCCGCTCGAGCTGCACACGCCGCCCCATCGCGCACTCGAAACGGTCCTTCTGACGCTGGACGAACACCCGGAGGGTTGCGACCTGTGCCGACTGCTCGCGGCGAGCCGTTTCCAGGCGGAACGAGCGCAACTCGATCTCGTTGAGATCGCCGGCCCGCACCGGGAACATCGTGCTGCCAATACTCCCGGCCGGCTCGCCCTCGAGCGCTCGCAAGACAGCGAGTTCGCAGTCGAGCGTTGCGCCGGCCGACAGAAACTGCGCCCGAGCCAGCGTTTCGCGCTGCGCGAAGTGATCGAGCACCGGCTGCAGCCCATAGCGAAATCCGTACGACATCAGGTTCCTATCACGCGCCGGTGTGCCGTCGTCTAGGTCAAGAGTCGAAAGTTACCGGGTGGCCAGCGCGCTGCGTTCCGGCCCGACCGAGACGCTCTGCACGGGAACGCCCAGACTCGCCTCGAGCGCGGTCACATAGCGCGCGGCCGGCGCCGGCAAGCCGGCGATGCGCCGGCAACCCGTCAGGTCGTCCGGCCAACCCTCGAACCACTCGAGCTCGAGTTCGAGCCGCGGGTCGGCGGCCGATTCAAATCCAACGCTCGCGCCGTCGACGCGATACCCGGTCACGATCGCAAGCCGTTCGAAGCCGCTGAGCACATCGAGCTTGGTGACAACGGCGCTCGTCAGCCCGTTCAAGCGGCTCGCGTAACGAGCCGCGACGGCGTCGAACCAGCCGCAGCGGCGCGGCCGGCCGGTGACCGTGCCGAACTCGGCGCCGCGCGCGCGCAAGCGCACGCCCGTCGCATCCTCCAACTCCGAAGGAAACGGCCCCGCGCCGACGCGCGTGCAATACGCCTTCGCAACGCCGACGACGGCGCCGATCGCGGTCGGGCCGATTCCGAGCCCGATGCATGCGCCGCCGGCGATCGTATGCGAACTGGTCACGAACGGATACGTTCCGTACCCGACATCGAGCAGCGTGCCTTGCGCGCCTTCGATCAGGACGCGCCGTCCGTTTTCCAGCGCGCCATGAATGTAACCGACGCCGTCCACTATATGCCCGGCGATGCGCGGCAGATAGTGCGCGATCGACGCCAGGACCGCATCGAGATCCGGCATACCCTCGCCCGCGAGTCCGCGCATCCGCGCGCGCAGACGTTCCTCGTATGCGCCGCGGAGCAGATCGCCGAACGTGATCCCGCTGCGCACGGTCTTGTCGGTATAGGCCGGTCCGATCCCGCGCCCGGTCGTGCCTAGCGCCCGCGCACCGCGTTCGGCTTCGTTCGCGCGGTCGAGCGCTGGATGGAACGGCAGCACGACGTGCGCGCGGTCGGAGATTCTGATCCGCGAGAGGTCGACGCCGATCTCGGCCAGCTTGTCGAACTCCGCGACGACGCCTTCGAGGCTCACGACCGTGCCGCCGCCGATGAAGAGCTCGGTGCGCGGTTGCAGCACGCCGCTCGGCACGATCCGCAGCGCCAGTTTCCGATCTCCGACGACGAGCGTGTGCCCCGCATTATCCCCGCCGCCAAAGCGGGCCACGATATCGTACTCGCCGGCGAGTGAGTCGACGACCCGGCCCTTACCTTCGTCGCCCCACTGCACCCCAAGAACGATATCCGCTTTCAAGATTTATTCGCCGCGAAATTCCAAGTCGGCGGTGTCACCCATCGGCTGAGCCGGCACGCCGTTGAACGTGGTCAGCACGAATTCACTGAAGAGCGCGTTCGGCCAGCCGA
>PLDY01000020.1 GCA_003136895.1 Candidatus Erabacter solicola
CAAGTCGAACTCTACCAATACTGCCGGCTACCGGCTGCGCGTCTTCACCGACGGCTGGACCACGCTGCAGCAAGGCGATGTCCCGCTGCGCAAACGCGTGTCGCTGCCGCTGGTGAAGCGTTTCTTCGCCGACTTGCGTGCGGCCGGGCCGCTCGACCGCATCGCGGTGCGGCGCTGCATGAAGAGCGCCTCATTCGGGTCGTCGACCACCCTCACGTGGCAGGGGGCGGTCAGCGGGGACCTGAGCTGCGGCGGCGGCCCCACGGTCGCCGAACTGAACCGGACGATCGGGGTGATCCTGACCCAACTCCGCGTCACCCCCGGCCCCCGCCGGGCCCGCCTGCTGTGACCTAGGCCACAGATTTTTCGGCTTCGTGCGCCTTGGCAGGTGGCCCGGACCGGCAGCCGGACCGATATATATAAAGATGCTGCAGCTCTCTCGCCGCGCCGCGCCCCTCGCGGTTGTCGAACCGGCCAAGCCGGGCCCCCTTTCGGTCGTGGCGGCCGGCTCGCAACTGGCGCTGCCCTCGGGGCAGTTGACGGGCCAATTGCGCCCGCTCTCGATCGACGGCCGGCGCCGGATCGCCGTCTACGAGCTCCTGATCGCGAACGAAACCGGCGGCCCCGTCGCGAGTTTTGCCTATGCCGTCGAGCCGCCGCGCGCCGGCGGTACGATCAGCTGGAATACGATCACGGTTCCGCCGCGCACCACCGTAGCGATCCCGGTCGAGATCCCGTTCGCGCGACGCGGCCGGCCACAGCGCGTGATCGCCGAACTTCACGCCGCCGGAGCCCACCTGACCCTAGATGCCGGGCCGCCCCGTCCGTACGGCCACGGAGCCGCCCGCCGGGCCGGCCTCGGAATCGCCGGCGTTCTGCTGGCGGGACTCGGCCTCGCCGGTTACGCCTTCGAACGCCCGCAAGTCGCCGCGTTGGGCGCGCCCGCGCGCGTTCGCGCCGGCCAATCATTCCAAGTCGCATATGCGCTCGGACCCAACGTCGAGCGCGCCTCCTATGCACTCGAAACATCCGACGGGCGGCGCCTCGGCCAGGGCACGCTCGATCCCCGCGGCGGGGTCTTCACGGTCAATCTGCCATCCGGTTCGGGCGGCGGCTACGACGTGCGCGTCATCGCCGGAAACCGGCTCGGAATATCGCAGCGCTCAACGCACGTGCTGGCGTTGGCGCCGGCCGTCGCACCGTTGCCCGCTGCGGGTAAAGGCGCGGTTATGCTCGCCGAGGATACCGTCGCGGGAGGAGACCCGATCGTCGTACGCTACCCGGCCGGCATCACGAAGGGCGACGTCAAGCTTCTCGATCAAGATGGTACCGAACGCGCTTCGGCGCTGATCGGAAAACGCGGCTCGTCGATTCTGATCGCGCCGCGCGTCGACGTCGCACAAGATTTTCGCGTCGTGGTCGACGCGCGACGCGGCTTCATCGTTAGCGAAACGCTCTTGCCCGTTCGCATTACGCCGGGCAGCGATCCCGCGAGCGCGCTGCCGTCCGGCCCGAAGCTCGCCGCTTCCAAACAGGCTCCCAGCGCGCCGCACGGCGCTCCCGCCGCACCCGCCGGCTCACCGATCGCGCTCTCTAAGACGCTGTTCCGCAACGGCGAGCCGATCGTCGTCTCGGTCGCGCGCTATCTGCCGGAGTTACAAGTTGTGCTGATGAGCGACCGAGGGGAAGAGCTCCAACGCGTCGATGTGGATCCGTCCGAAAAACAGCTCGTCCTCGCTCCACCGGCGCTGACGGAAGCCGCGCACTACCTCGTCGTCGCCAGCTACGCGCGCGGCGCCGGCCAAGAGAGCGTCATAAGCTCGATCTTCATCCGCGGAAAATAGCACCCGTCAGGGGTTGCGTAACCAGAGCTGGTATGCGGCGTCGCTATAGGCGACGCGCCAGCCCCCCGCAGCCGCCAGGGCTTGATCGAGCGGGCCGTCGTGCGCGGCGACGACCGTATCGACGCCGTGCGCGTCGAGTTGCGCGCGCCAGCCGGGGCGCACGCGGACGATCTCGGCGTAGTCGTTCCAAACCTCGATCGGGTACGGATCCGCGCGCCCGTCGAGAAAGACGGCGACGCGCGGAACGCCGACCAGTAAGCCGCACCAGGCGAAATTGGAACAGAGAACGCGATGCGTACCGGGCAAACGCTCGAGCGCCGCGAGCGGACGGTTTGCCATGTTGTCGCTGCCGCGATCCGAGCTGCGCAGCAGCAGAATCGCGACGACGAGCGCAAAGACCATCGAGACGACCGGAAGCCCGACACGTCCGAACCAGTCGCGCCCGCGTTCGGGCGCTGCCGCGAAAGCCGGAACCAGCGCGGTGAGCGAGGTCGCCACCGCGGGCAGCACCACGAGCGCGAAGATCGCGATATTGCGCGCGGCGCCGAGCACGAGCCACGCGAACGCAGCAAAGACGAACAGATCTTCGAAGCGGATCGCGGTGCGCCCCGAACGGCGGTAGATGCCGAAGACGACGCCGCCCAGCAGCAGCGGGAAGGCGCCCCATAAGAACGAGAGATCTTCAAGTCCCGTGACCTTCCACTCGAGGATGTTGGCTTTGAACGGACTGCGCATCAGCATCAGCGCATAGGCCGGCAGTTTCCAGCCGAACGGATTCGCGCAGATCGCGACGAGCGAGCCACCCGCAATCGCGAAGAGTTGGCGCACGCGCGGGCCAAAGCTGCGGTCGTCGAGCCACGCGCCGGCCGCTGCAAGCAGTGCGACCGCCGGAGCGAGTATTGCGCTGCCGTGCAGATTCGACCAGAGCGCTGCGATCAGGATTGCGAGCCAAGCTACGCGACCGCGCGTCTCGAGCAGCAACAGATACGCGGCGAGCAAGGGCCACGCCACGACCTGCGCGCGAACGCCGAAGGATTCGAAGAGCGCGATGCCTGCGAAACCGGAACAGAGCGCGATTGGGATCGGCGCTGCGCCGCGCCGGTACGCGCGATATGCCGCCAGCGCCAGCGCGAGAATCGCGCAGAGGGCAACGCCGCCCGAGAAGATCTCCCAGGCGAGACCGCTCTGTCCGAGCGCCGCGGCGATCGAGAAAAGCCACTCGTGCGGAAGCCATGGCGCGCCGGGCGCGGTGAACGTCTCCGGACCGAGCGATTGCGGTATGCTGCCGGTTCGCAGCACGGCGGCGCCGAACCAGCGCTGCCACGCGAGATCGCCGTCGACCGCCGGATAGGCAACCGCAACAACGAGGAAACGTGCGGCGAAGACCGCGATAACGAGCCAGGCGTACTTCATCGTGCGCTTCCCGCGCGGCGCACGAAGAGCTGTGTGTTGTCGTCGCCGGCGAGAGAGGCCCAATCGCGCGACATCCCCAGCAGCGTCGCGAGCGCGTCCGTATGGCGCACGACGATCGCGTCGATCCCGGAGCGCCGCAGCCGTTCGGACCAGCCGGGTTCGACGCGCGCCACGATGCGCTGCATGTCGCGAGTCTCGAACGACGCGCGCTCGACGCGCCCGTCCATCCAAACGCGCAGGTTGCCGTTCCCGATTGCGTAGTCGCACCATTCGGCAAAGCTGCAGTACACAGAGTGCGGCCGGCCGTCGGCGGCCAGCCGTTCGATCAGCGACTGCGGCGCCATCCGCTGCGAGAGCGCGTCAACGTGCAGATTGAACCCGATGCCGAACGCCGCGACGAGCGCAATCGCCCCCGCCGTTATGCGGCGAGCCTCGCGCGGCGCCCAATCCGTGATCGATTGCGGGAGAACCGCTTGCAAACTCGCCGCCAGGATCGGCGCGGCAAGGATGCCGAGCAACGGCAGATAGGCACCGTCGATCATCGTCAGCACGACGCCCGCAGCCAACAGTAGGCCGTCGACGGCGCGTCGCTGCGAAAATCCAAGCGCAGCTCCGCCCATGACGATTGCGAAGAATGCCGTGCGATAACCGATCGGGGCGAGCACATCGGGCGCGAGTGGTACGATACGTAGCAGATCGCGATCGAGACGTGCCGCGAGCGGTGCGGAGATGACGTACATGAAGCCGGCGGGCGTGAAGAGCGTCGCGACCGCGCAGGCCGCCGCGACGAGCCAGAGACGCCCCACCGCGGGCGAGTCGTAGCCTTCGTCGATCATGTGCCCGAGAGCGATCAGCGCGACGAGGCCCGGCGCAACGATGCCTTGCGCCGAGACATTGCACCAGAGAATAACGACCGGCACGGCCCAAAAAATATGGCGGCCGGGAGCGCGTTCGAGAACTAAGAGTAACGCCGCGGCCGCCAGCCACGACGTGCCGCCACCGGCGACGCGCAAGACGTCGAAAAACGCGAAGGCCGCGACGATCGTCGCGGCGAGCGCGAGCAGAGTGCCGGCGCGCGCCCGAGCGCGCCATTCGACGAGTGCGAGCGTTGCGATCACCGCGAGGCCGCCGAACGCGGCAAGCCTCCCTACTCCGGCGGCGGAGGCGACGCCATACTCGAGAATCGCGCCGAGCCAGCCGATGTCGAACGCGTGCTGCGAGAGTACGCGCCGGGCGATTCCGAATGCGAGCGCGAGTTGCGGCGCGCGCGGTGCGAGCATCGAAAAGCTGACCAGGATGACGACGGCGAGCAGCGCACGCACCGACCAGACGGCCGCCCCGCGTGCGTACGCCGCCGAGATCATTCCAAGACCAGGCGATCTCCGACCAGAACTTCGCGTCCCTGCTCGGGCGCCGCGCCGAGTTCGACCACGGCGACGGCATTGTGGCACGTGACCGCAAGGCGATAGGGCCGCACCGAACTCGCGATGCGAAGCACGCGCTGGTCCTTATCCAAGAAGTAGAGATCGAGTGTGGCCCGCATACCGATCGTGTGAACGGCCGAGCAGCGATCGATCCACAGGCCCTCGTCCGGGGAGACGTGCGCGCGCGGAAGCAGCCCGACACCTCGCGTCACGAAGTTCGTCGCGCGGCCGACCTTCATGGCCAAAACCTTGCCGCTCGTGGCATTTCGGAGGACGTACACGTTCACGCTACCATTCTAGAAGAAGTTGAAGGTTAGCGCTACTCCGATGGCCGCGGCGAGATAGGGAGCGAGCGCGATCGGCTCGTGCCGGCGCTTTCGCAGCACGGCGATAATGACCGCCAGAAGGCAGGCTCCGGCAAAAGCGATGACCGCGGTCTGCAGACCGAGCGCGGCGCCGCCGAGCGCGACCAGTTTGACGTCGCCCCAGCCCATGCCACGGCCCTTTGAGAGGTAAGCTGCCACGGCGAACGGCACGGTAATGGCCGTCATCGCGATGAATGTCGACCATTCGTGTCCGACCACGGCGAGCAGCAGCAACGCGCCGAGCGGCACGAGGGTAAAGTAGTCGGGGACGATGCCGACGAGCACATCACTGTACCAACTCGCGATGAGCGAGACGATCAGAAGTGCGGCCAGGCCGAGCTGGGGCAGATCGGCCCCGCGCATCGTCATGATCGCTCCGGCAACGATGGCGCCGCCGATCAGCCACGCGGTCGGCGGTTTGCCGGGCTTGGGGCCATCCTCGAACGGCACGATGCCCGCGCAGATCGAGGCGCTAAGTTGCACGGCTAAAAAGGCTGCGCAGCCGTAGAGCGCGCCGACGAGCGGAATCATCCACCAGGCACTCATTTTGCCATATATCCCGCGGCGACGCCGCCGAAGATCATGACGAAGAGCGCCGGCAGCATGAAGAGCGCCATCGGGATAACCATCTTGGTCGGCATGAGGTTCGCGATCTCTTCGGCGCGATTCATGCGCCGGCTGCGCGTCTCTTCAGAGAGTTCTTCCAAGACGTTGGCGAGATTCGAGCCCAAGCGTTCGGCTTGAACGATGGCGGTCACGGTCGTACTCAACTGTTCCTGATGGACGCGCTTCGACATCGACTTTAGCGCGTCGGCGCGCGAGCGGCCGAGCCGAATTTCCGACAGAACCGCCTTGATTTCTTCGCCGAGCGGCCCGGTCGCGACTTCTTGCGCGTAGCCGAGCGCTGCGTTGAAAGCGAGTCCGGCTTGAACCGTGGTCGCGAGCATGTCGAGCAGATCGGGGAGCGCGCGCTGAATCGCCGTCTTGCGCTTCTTGATTGCCGATCGCAATTGATAGGACGGAAGATGCGCGCCGATTGCGGTGAACATCGAGATGCCGCCGATGTACGTCAGATCCCAATTGTTGAGATAGGTGCACATGGCCAAGCCGATCGCGAGGCCGAAGCCCGCGCCCGCAACGATGCGCGCACCCATCTTACCCGGCGTGACTTGGTACCAGCCGGCCTCGTTGAGCTGCTGCGCCATCTTGCCGCGCTGCTCTTGATTGAAGACCCGCTCGAACGCTTGCGCGCGCGTGCTGGTCCCGTCGAAGCGCAGGCCCTCGAGCTCTTCCAGGCGTTTGGTGACGTCGCTCTTGCTCGGGATGAGCGAGAGGGCGAGCATGAACGCGGAGAGCGCGAAACAACCAGCAATGATCAGAATGACAGTTGGCATATCAGACGTCGAACTGCAGGATTTTGTGAAGTGAGAAGATGGCCGCCGACTCCAAGGCGAAGACGATACCGAGGATCATCCAGCCGGGCTGCGTGTGAAGCAGCGAGTGGGACATCTCGGGTTGCGTCCCGACAACGAATCCGCCGACCATGACGGGCAAGCCGCCGATGATGAACGCACCGAAGCGCCCCTGGGCGGTCAACGCGCCCATCTTGCGCATGACGCGGCGGCGATCGCGAATCGTCGCCGCGAGCGTTTCGAGGACGCGCGCCAAGTCGCCACCGGTCTGCGATTGCACGCGGACCGCGCGCGAAAACATCACCATCTCGTGGCTCGGCATATTCTTGGCCAATTCGTCAAGCGCATCGAGCGCGCTGAGGCCGATGTTGGTGCGGCCGATGACCCGCATGAACTCTCGCCGGGCCGGATCGGGAACTTCTTCAGTCACAAGGATGATCGCTTGGCGCAAGCCGAGACCGACGCGCAGCGCGCCGGCCAGCATGCGCAGAACCATCTCCAACTGTTGACTGAAAGCGTTGATACGCCGGTCGCCCTTGATGCGTAAGAACATCGAGCCGGCCATAATTGAGAACGTCAGCATCACGGGCAGCAGCAGCATCGAGACCAGAAAGATCGTATGGATGAACAGCACGACCAGCACCCAAGCGATGGCCCCCGCGCCGAGCGCGATCAGGGCAAACTCTTCGGGCTTGATCGTCATGTCGGCCTTGATCAAGCGCTCCTGATACGTGTTGGAAAAGACTTTTAGCGCTTTGCTGACGTCGCCGCCCATTGCGAAAAAGAGCAACGCGATCACGCCGAAGACGCTGGCGCCGATGGCGAGCGGAAAGACGCCTACCACAGGGAACCCGCGGACTGCAACTTGGCCAGTTCGCGGATGTCGAACTGCACGCCGGCTTCGTCGAACCGCTCGAGGTAGTGCGGCTGCACGCCGGTATATTGAAATTCGCCGACGACTTTGCCGTCTTTGTCGATGCCGCGCTGCGCGTACTTGACCAGCTCCTGCATCGTCACGACGTCGCCTTCCATGCCGACGATTTCGGCGATGCTCGTGATCTTGCGGCTGCCGTCGCGCATGCGGGCGACCTGCACGACCGCGTCGACCGCGCTCGCGATCTGCTCGCGGATGGCGCGGACCGGCAGGTCGAAGCCGGCCATCAAGACCAGCGTCTCCAGACGCGATAGCGCGTCGCGCGGGGTATTGGCGTGCAAGGTCGTGAGCGACCCGTCGTGGCCCGTGTTCATGGCTTGAAGCATGTCGAGCGCTTCGCCGCCGCGGCACTCGCCGACCACGATGCGGTCGGGGCGCATACGTAGCGCGTTGCGAACCAAGTCGCGGATGCCGATGCTGCCGCGGCCTTCAAGATTTGCCGGGCGCGATTCAAGGCGCACGACGTGCTGCTGGTTGAGCGCGAGCTCGGCCGCGTCTTCGATCGTGACGATGCGTTCGGTGTTTGGGATGAAGCCCGACAAAATGTTAAGGAACGTCGTCTTACCGGAACCGGTACCGCCGCTAACGACCACGTTCAGGCGAGCCTCGACCATCGCTTTGAGCAGGCCGACGCACTCGGGGCTGACCGAGCCGAAGCGCAGCAAGTCGTCCATCGTCAGGCGGCGCGTGCCGAAACGGCGGATCGTGAGGGTCGAGCCGTTCAGCGAGAGCGGCTCGATGATCGCGTTGACGCGTGAGCCGTCGGGCAGACGCGCGTCGACCATCGGCGACGATTCGTCGATGCGGCGGCCGAGCGGCGCGATGATGCGCTCGATGATCGTGCGCAGGTGACGCTCGTCGTTGAAGCGTTTTTCGGAGAGCGAGATTTTGCCGCTGCGCTCCACATAGATCATGTCGGGGCCGTTGACCATGATTTCGCTGACCGCCGGGTCCCGCATGAGATCCTCGAGCGGACCCAAACCGAGCAGCTCGTCGATGATCTCCTGTTGAAGTTCGGCGCGTTCCTCGGGCGAGATGCGATCGGCGCGTTCGACGAGGACCTGCTGCGTTACGTCGTTGATCTGCGAACGCAGCTCGGCGATCTTCTGGCCATCGGTGTGCGCGCGGCTCGCGGCCACGACGTCGATGCGTTTGGTGACCTGTTCGTGGATGTCGAGTTTCAAGCGCTCGCGCTGATCGTCGCTGGCGACGCGTACGCGCGCTTCGGTCGTGAAACCGTTGGGGGAGATGACCGGCGAAGTCGATCCGAGGCCGCTCGACGGAACGACGGGTCCGCGCGTCGGCGGTCCCTTAGGGCGCAGCGCCGCGAGCGGTTGTTCCGCTTGGATCGTTGCGAAGGTCTTGCCCAGCGCCTCGATGACGCGTCCATAGTTGCGGTCGCCGCGAACCGGGATCTCCGCGATCACGGTCGCGCCGAGCGCCTTCTCGAGTTCGCGGGCCGAGATCTCAGGTTTGCCGGCACGCAGATTCGTGACGAGCATGATGCGCGCCAGCGGCACGCCGAACTTAGCGAGATCGCCGATCAGCGAACGGCCGGCAGCGGTTCCGAGCAGGTTGGGTTCGAGGACGACGACGTAGCGTGAGGCGCGCGAGATCAGCGGCCGCAAGGGCGCCGAGAACGGCGTCGGTGCATCGAGCAGCACGACTTGATGATCGGGCTCGATGCGATCGGCTACCGCTTCGACATCTTCGGCGCGCAACATGAACGAGTTGTCGAGACTATCGGTGAGCTCGACCGCCGTCAGGCCTTCGCGTTGAATGATCGAATAGACGGCCGTGGAGCGTTCGGCGTCGAACGCGCGCACCGCATCGAGGAGAACCGCGACATTCCGTCGGCCTGAGAGGTCGCCATCGACCACCGCAACCTTGGTCCCACCGCGCCGCATCGCGCGAGCAACCTCGAGTGCGATCGTCGTGGCGCCCGAACCGCCCTTCGCGTTAACGAGGGCGACGATCGAAGCGCTCATTTCGCTCCGCTAACTACCTTGTCGCCGTCGATCACCGTCACGCCCGGCGGTCCTGCCGGCGCCGCAGCGACGGGAGGAGCGGCAGCAGCGATCGGGTATGGGGCGGCCGGCGACGATTCGGCCGGAGCATTCGAATCGGGGAAGTACAGCGTTTCGGCAACCATCGAACGCACCGGTTCCTGCGGCGAGCGTAGTGCCAACCGCAGGGTCGTGTTCAAGTCGGCCATCGTCAGCAGGTCCGCTTGCGCGGCGGTCACGCCGAGCGTTACCGTCACCAAGTTCGCATTGTCGGGCGACGGCGTCGCGCCGGCGGTTTCGAGCGTGCTGTTGATCGCCAGGACCAGCGCACCGCGAATGATGGTGACGGCTTTGGGCTGCTGGCCCGGAACTTTGGGCACCGAGGCCAAGACGTCGACGCGATCGCCGGGCTGGAGCAAGCCCGAGACGGCCTTCACGCGATCGACCGGAATCGAGATCGCGCGCATACCGGGCTTCAGGCGGACGGTCAGTCCGACTTCAGCCGGCCGGCCGACTTTGGTTTCGGTCAGCGTCGAGCCGGTGGGAATCGTGATCAGCGCGATGTCGCCTTCGACTTGCTTGGGTTCGGCCAGCGCGCCCGGTTCGATTTCGGTCGAGGGGCGCTGGACGCGAGTCAGCATGTCGGGCGTGATGCGCATGCGCGCCGGAATGTCTTTGCTCGCGATCAAAATCGGCTTCAGCTCGATATCTTGCTGCTGCACTGCAGCCTGCTGTTGGATCGAGGAAAGATATCGCAACGTCAAGATGCCGGTGCCAAGCGCGAGAACGACGGCGACGATGAGGGTAATGCGACGAGTATTCACAGAGGAAGCCTCAAGAAGGGCGCGGCGGTGTGGGACAATGCGACGGCGACCGCTCCGCAGGCGATCGCTATAGCGTATGGCAGCATGATCGGATTAGAAGGCGCGACGGCTACAGTGCCCTTAAAAGCGAAGGGCCGAAGCAGCAACGCGATCGATGAGAGCACGGTCCGCAATTTTCCGGTGACGAGTGCGACGCACAGTGCGAGCAGACCGCCGCCGACGGCGGTGTAGACGAGGAAGGGGATCGTGTCGGGGAAACCGAGCGCAGCCGCTGCTGCGGCCGCGAGCTTAACGTCTCCGCCACCGAGCCAACCCATAGAGAACGCGAGGAAGCCGATCAGCAGCACCGAGAGCAGCGCGACGAGTGAAATCGCGAACGCGATCCAGCCTTGCGTTGCGTGCAGCGCGAGTGCGCCCACGGCAAGGCCGATCGTCAGTGCGTTCGGGATGCGCCGGATGGTGAGATCGGTGGCGACTGCGACCGCGCAGGCCGCCAGGACGATCCAGATGGCGAGAGACATCGGTTGAGGATCTCCTAAGAGAGTTGGTTGGCGACGTTGGTGAGCACGTTGGTCGACTTGTGTCCGAGTGACCGCAGAGCTGCAAGTGCGAAGATCGAGGTCATCATGATGATGCAGGCATACTCCACGAGCGACGCGCCATCATCATTTCGAAGAAATTCTTGCAAGCCGTTCATTGTCGAGAAACTCTCAGGGTGTCAGTGAGGAGTGAAAAGCCCCCGGGCCAGACGGTTTTCCGGACACCGGGGGCGCTTGTGGTTCATCCCTCGGATGACTTAGCTGAGCTGGTTGGACGCGTTCTGGAGCGAGTTGTTCGCCTTGTTACCCAGGGTGCGAAGCGCGGCCATGGCCACGATCGAGACGAGGGCGATGATCAGGGCGTACTCGACCAAACCTTGGCCGTCGTCGTTGCGAAGCATCGCGTTGAAAGTCTTGAGCACGGGGTCTCCTTTTTTTCGTTTCGGTTGAGATGAAGTGTGTGGTGAAGGTGTTCCGACTACTGAATTGAGCGCGGGGTCTGCTCGGCCGGGACCGAGATCGCCCCGTTCGGGGCCTTCACCTCGAACCGAAGCGACGCACTTGCGACGCCGGGTACGGATGAAGCGACCAGCGTGAGGTAGGCTCCCCGGAAGAACCCCGGTGCGACCGAGACGCTCGCATGAAAGCGACCGTCGGCGTCCGTAAGCACTTGCCGGCGGGACAGTACGGTGTCCGGAACTTCGGACGAGAACGTACCGACCAACATTAGGGTTATCGGCAGGTTGGGTGCCGGAGCTTTACCCGACACCTCAACTTCTTGAGTTCCGCCTATTTGCCGAACGTCCAGAGACGAGATCGGCCCCGTAATATAAGGAATCTGGGGCATGCCGGGAGCGGCGATCACGAGCGATCGGCCCGAGACCGCCGGAATGGCGTAGCGCGCCGCGATCGCCTTCAGGCGGGCGACGAACTGCTCGGAGACATAGAGATCGTTCCGGGAGAACCTGGGCGCCGCGCCGTCCATCGCCTCGGTGCGATCGTTGACGTCGAAGAGCCGTTCGCCGGGACGAACGAGGACCGTCACGCCGGGGCGCGCCAGCGATACGGCGTCCTCGGCTCCCAAGTAGGCATAGGTATAGCCGAGGTCGGCCGCCACTTGGGAAAGCGCGACGTCGCCACGAGCTTCAATTGCAGCCGGTGTTACCGCTGCGAAAGCGGCCGTCGCAAACGCTGCGCCGATCGCGAGACGATTGGGGTTCATTAAGCCTCCGAATCCGGCTCTTCGCTTAAATGCGCCGCCGGTCTGATGGGGCGCGAGACTCGCTCGTTGCCCTTACTATCATGTTCGTGCGTTTGCTGCCGAAAACTTAGACATACCCGACTGGAGTTTTCTGTGATCAAACGCCCAACTGCGACCTTTTCCACCCTCACGGCTCTCGCGCTCGGCCTCGTTATAACGACTGCGCCGGCGCCGGCGCGTGCAGATCAAGTGACGATCGTCTCAGTTCAAACCGGTCACTCGGTCGTGATGGACACGCCCGGCTTGATTCGAGTCGCAATCGGCGACAGCCGCATCGCCGGCGTCGTTCCGATCGGAACGTCACAAGTTGTTATTAACGGTAAGAGCGCGGGACATACGACCGTCTTCGCCTGGAACGGCAGCCGCCGGCAGAGCTATGAAGTGACCGTCACCGAGCAGGGCTTCGACGATATCGCCAAGCTGCTGCGTTCGGCGATCAACGAGCCCGACGTGCAGGTCATCGCCTTCAACGTGAACCTGGTCGTACGCGGCACGGTGAACGATGCGGCGGCGTACGCGCGATTGGCCGACATCCTCGATCGTTTTAAGGGCGCGAAGTTCACGACCTCCGGTAAAGCCGACGGCGTGATCCTGAACACAGTTACGATCACGCATCCGCTCGGCGACTTGCAAACACGTCTGGCCGCAGTTCCCGGCGCGACCGGTTTGCGCGTCGACGCGGATCCTAAAGGAAACGTCGTGGTCAGCGGCACCGTCCACGATCGCGTGACTGCCGAGGCAGTGCTCAACAGCGTACGCGGTCTGGCCGGACCGTATCTCGCGACCGACGGCAAGGTGATCGATCGTCTCAATACCGAGACGACGAGCCAGATCGACGTCAAAGTATACATTATGGAGGTCGACAAGACCGCCCAGAGCCAGCTCGGCCTGCGTTTGCAGGGCGCGCTGCCGGGCGGCAGTTCGGCGTTTGCCGGCGGTCAAGGCTTCGCGCTCACGACGCCCTCGATCGTTGCGATCGAGAATCCGGTCGCGAACAATTTTGGCGATGTGCTGAAGTTCGGGAACCTGGCGCGCGCAACGATGCTGGCGCCGACCCTCGACCTCTTGATGTCCGAAGGTCACGCTAAACTTCTCTCCTCGCCGGATCTGATGACGATGCCCGGAACCGAAGCGACGTTCTTGGTCGGTGGATCGATCCCGATTCCGGTCTCAAACGGCTTGGGCTCGGTCACGATCACCTACAAAGACTTCGGCGTGAACCTGAGGGTAACGCCGACCTTACTCGGCAGCGGCGCCGTCGAGTGCAAGATCGCACCAGAGGTTTCGAATCTCGACTTCAGCGACGGCGTGACGCTCAACGGCTTCACCGTCCCCGCCTTGAAGGTCAGCAAACTCTCGACCGATATCGTCACCCAAACGGGCGAGAGCATCATCATGGGCGGCCTGCTCAATCGCATCGAATCGGTGAACGTTCAGAAGATTCCGCTGCTCGGCGATCTGCCGATCCTCGGCAAGCTCTTCCGTTCGGTCAACTACCAAAAGCAAGAGAGCGACGTCGTCTTCATCCTAACGCCGACCATCATCACGCGCTAACCGGAACCACTCAGCGTGAAGCAGCGCGACGACGCCGGCCGTCTGGCGTATATCGACGGTCTGCGCGCCGTCGCGGTGCTCATGGTGATGTTCTTCCACGCGCGCGTGCACTCGCCCGGCGTCACCTTGGACCCGTTCTTCAAGGAAGGCACGCACGGGGTCGATCTCTTCTTCGTGCTCTCCGGTTTCTGTTTGGCCGCGCCGACGCTCGATAAACTGCGGCGCGCCGGCGTCGCGCAGTTCGACGTCGTCGCCTTCGCGGCCAAGCGCTTCCTCCGGATCTTTCCGCCGTATGCGTTCGCGGTCTTGGCGATCGCGCTCGCGGGCGGCTACGCGCTACAACACGGCGCGACATTGCCGCCCGGCATGTTGCACACGTTCGATTGGACCGATGTGGCCGGCGAGCTGTTCTTTCTGGACCGCAACAACCAGCACCTCAACCAGTCGTTCTGGTCGCTCGCGATCGAGTTCCGTTGGTACTTCATCTTTCCGATCGTCCTCGCGCTCTGGGTTTCGCGTGCGCGAGCGTTCCTGGCCGTGATCGTCGCGCTCGTCTTCGCAAGCGAGCTGACGCGGGCGAGTAGCACCGATGTCGGCGTGCTGCCGGCCTTCTTGCTCGGCATCGTGGCCGCGCACGTGCGCGTTCACGATCATCCGGCGGCGCGCTGGGCGCCGATGCTCGGCATCTTCGCCGTCGGCGCGGGTCTCTTGCTCGAGCGCGGCTATCATTTTCCGATCCAAACCAACGTGGGCTGGCATCTCGCGGCGTTCGCATTCGTCGTCGCCGCCGGCCGCGAGGCGTGGCTGCAGCGGATCCTTTCGATGCGGCCATTGGCCGCGCTCGGCGTCGCCTCGTACAGCATTTATCTGGTCCACGAGCCGATCGTCTCGGCGATCGTCGGAACGCTCGGCGCGCGCATCGGCGTCGTACCGGCCATGGCCGTCGCCATCGCGGCCGGACTTGCGGCCGGCATCGCGATGTGGGCCGTTATCGAACGCCCGATCACCGATCGTGCGGTCGTCAAAACCTTCGTCGCTCGCGCCGCAGCGCCGATTGGACGTTTGCTCGCACTCGCCGGCGTACCGGTGGAGTTCACGCTGCACGGCGTAGCCGCACCGGCAACGGCGCTTGCGGGCCAAGTCGTCGAGCTGCATCCGGCGACACCTCTGCCCACGACGCTTCGTCGCTCGAGCTAAGCGAGGCCCGGAGCTCCCGGCAAAGATGCCGCGCGCCTTTGTCTAATGCAGTGCGGAGTGAGACTCACGCAGCGGGATCGAATCGCGGCGGCGCTGTTCGGAGGTGCGCTGGTGCTAACCATCATCATCGCCGCGACCCGCGTCGTGCCGTTTCCCGCGCGCTCGCTGCTCTACGATTTTCGCGCCTTCGACTGCGCGGGCGCGGTTGCCGGATCTCGCGTCGATCCATATCGCGCGGAGCCGTTACGACGCTGCGAACACGCGACCGGCAACTTCCGCCCCGACCTCGCCAAGCTCGCGGTGCCGGCGCCGCTGCCGGGCTACGCGCTCGTCCCGTTTGCGATCCTGGCGCGGCTGCCGTTTCCGTTTGCAGCGGCCCTTTGGACCGCGGTCTCGCTTCTGGGACTTACGGGCGCGGGATTCGCACTTTGCCGAATCAGCCGTCTCCCGGGTCGCGTCGTCTGGAGCGCACTCGCACTCTCGGCCGGCTTCCTCTCGATCTCGCTCGGTCAAGTGGTTCCGGTCGCGCTCGGCGCGCTCTGCGTGGCCGCGCTCGCGCTCGATCGCGAGCGTTACGTGACTGCCGCTGTGGCGGCCTGGGTCGCGATGATCGAACCACACGTCGCGCTCCCCGCGCTGATTGCGCTCGGACTCTTTGCGCCGCGCACGCGGATTCCACTCGGGATCGGCCTCGCGATCGCGATCGTTGCGTCGTTGGGGTTGCTCGGACTCGAAGCAAACATCGAATATCTGCGAGCCGTGCTGCCGGCCCATGCCGCGAGCGAGCTGACGAATGAAGAGCAGTATAGCCTGGCGTATGCCTTGCACGGCCTTCGTCTGCCGGACGCTGTCGCTCTCCTCGTTGCGAATGTCTCATATCTGTTCGTGGCCGCAGTTGGAATCCTCGTCGCGCAACGAATCGTGCAGCGCGGCGCGTCCCGTTCCTTGCTGGTGCTCGTGCCGGTCGCATTCGCCGTGATCGGCGGCCCGTTCGTTCACGTGCACCAGATGGCGTTCATCCTGCCGGCGGCGCTGGTCTTGGCGGGAAGCGTCGCGCGCGGCACGCGCGCGCTCGGCCTCGCGTTGCTGCTACTCGCAATTCCGTGGGGAACGTTCTTGCCGTTGCTCTCGCTGTTGCCGCTGGTCGCCTTGGGTATTGGATTGTTGGCGCACGACATCTTGCGCGTGCGCACCGGTCTTGCGGTAGCGGCCGGATTGGCCGCGGCCGCGTTCATCATCATACTGGCGCACGGGCTCGGCGCGCGCCCTGATCCAAGCGTCGCGCTGGCCGCCGTCAGCGATGGACGTCGGCTCGCGGAAGCCACCTGGAGCACCTACATGCACTCGAGCTTCCACTCGAACGTCGGGCTCTTCGCGCTTGCCAAAGTGCCGACGTTCGCCGGCGTTGCGTTGTTCCTAGCGGTCGCCGTACGCGCTGCGTTCGCGCAGCGCCGCACCGGGCTGACCGCGTAGCGCGAGATACGCGAGGACGGTGCCCCACGTAACGAGCAGCACCGCCGCGGACGCGAGCGGCGACGGTCCCGGCGCCGGAAAGACGTTCATGCGCACGATGTAAAACAACGGTGCAATCAGCGTGGCGACGCGCGCCGCCGCTCGGAACCGTTCGTCATCGCTGACGCTGCCGGTAGCCACGACCCAGGTAAGGTAGTGTGGATAGATCGTCGGCAACGCGGCTAAGGCACCGAACGGAAGCCACGCTAGTCCGCTTCCCAGCGGACGCGACCACCAGCGGCGGCTGATGAAGACGAGCAGTATCGCCCCGAACGCGGCCTGGATGACCACCCCGATCAGCAGTGCGTTGTTCTCGAAGAACTGGCTCGCAAGCATGACGAGCGGCGCCGAGAAGCGATTGAATGCCGGCACTCCGCCGAGCGAAACTTCACCGTAGAGCGCGAACGATGCGAGCGCGATCGAGGTGCCCGCGAGCGCCGCTCCGACGAACGCACGAGGCAACGCAGTACGATCGGTGCGAAGAAGCGCGAGAAAGAGTGCGCCGAGCGCAAGGACTGCGACGGAGCGCGTCGCCAGCGCGAGGACACATAGCGCAGCTGCGGCGCCGACCGCTCCGCGTTTCCACGCAGCGAATGCGAACGCGAGAAAGACCATCATCAGCGCGTCGCCGTGCGCAAACGCGATCAGTTCCAGAATCACGAGCGGGTTGAGGATGAACGATGCCACGCGCCGTAGACCTTGCTCGCCCGGAGCGGAACGCGAAAGCGCGTACCCGGTCAGCGCGACGAGCAACGCCCCGAAAAGACGTTCGGCATAGAGAAACACACTCAGCGGAGCATGTGATAGCGGCCATGCCAGCAGCCCGTACGCAAAGGCCGCGACCGGACCGTAATTGCTCACTCGCACGTACGATTGCGTGTCCGGAAAAATCGCCGAGAGCGGTGCGCTCCAGGACGACGCCGTGGCAGGCAAGACGTGCGTGAGATACGGATCGAGGTGCAGTGGGCCGGCTTCGAGCGCGTACATCGCGTACGCATACGGATCGCTCGTCGGGAAAAACGGAACGGCGAGCGCCGCGATGATTCCGATGCCGAACGCGCCCCATACGAACGGCGCGCGCAGATCTTTCGCGCGCAGGATCCGGTCGTACGCGAAATAGGCGATGACGAACGCGACGATCAGCCCGAGCAGCAGCGGCCACGCGCCCGGCGCGTTCTGGATGACCGGGATCGGCGTCAGGCTGCGGTCTGCGATATGCCCGACGACCGGACGGCCGGCGGGCGCGAAATCGTAGGACGGCCCGACCCAGCGGAGCGCAAACCCGGCAAAAACGTCGAACGCGCCCAGCGCCAGCGCCCACAGGGCGAGCGGCCGCCAGGCCCCGAGCTCGGGGCGATCCCTCATACTACGGTCATCGGCTCAGCTTGGACGCTCACCTACCCGACAATAGGAGTGTCGTGCGTAGTCTCCTGGCCCTCGTCGCCTTCTTTGCGTTTGCCGCCCCCTGCGCTGCCTCAGCCGCGGGTTTTTCAGTCGTGAACGGCATCCAAATCATCACCGGCAACGACCCCGTCAGCGCCGCCGGCCCCCGCCGGGCCAAGGTCAAAACGGCCGTTCACCATGCCGCGGTCGCCTCGACCGGGCCGGCGACGCCCCTCGCGACCGGCGCCTCGCCGCTGGCCTACACCGTCATCCGCAACGCCCTCGCCCTGCTCGGGACGCCCTACGTTTGGGGCGGCAGTTCGCCGGGCGGCTTCGATTGCTCCGGATTCACGCAATACGTCTTCGCCCAAGCGGGCGTTCGCATTCCGCGTACCGCCGATATCCAATTCGCCGTTGGACGTCCGATCGCGGGATATCCCGAACCGGGCGATCTCGTGTTCTTCCAAACGTATGAAATCGGCGCATCGCATGTCGGCATCTATCTCGGAAACGGCTGGTTCGTGCAAGAGATCAGGCCTAACGTGCACCTCTCGAGTTTTAATTCGTCGTACTTCCGAATGCGCTACATCGGCGCGCGCAGGCTCCTACCGTCGTGAACTCGCGCACGAAGGCCGGCGCGCTGGCCTTCGCCGCATTCGCCATCCTGTGGGCCTTCGTCAATCGCGGCGCGTTCAATCCGTCGGCGTTTCAGTATGACTTCGTCGCGTTCTATTGCGCGAGTTCCGTCGCGCTCGACGGCGCCGATTCGTATCGCACCGAGCCGCTGCGTGCTTGCGAACATCGCGTCGGTCACGCCTTTCGCCCCGATAGTAAGCTCGTCGTGCCCGCGCCGGTTCCCGGCTACGGCCTGGCGCTGATCGCGCCGCTTGCGAAGTTGCCGTTCCCCATCGCCGCGATCTTGTGGACCGCGTTGCTCGTCGGCGCGTACATCGTCAGCGTCATTACGCTCGTGCGGCTCACCGGACTCTCACCACCGCTCGTCGCCGCGGCGACCGCGCTTTCGGTCGGCTATCTTTCGATCGAGCTCGGACAATTGGTTCCGATCGCGATCGCCGCGCTGTGCCTCGCCGGGCTCGCCCTCGAGCGCGAACGCTGGCGCAGCGCAGCGGCATGCTGCGCGCTCGCCGCGATCGAACCGCAACTCGCGCTTCCCGCGATCGCAGCGCTGTTCTTGATGCGCGCGGCCTCGCGAATCCCGCTTACCGTCGCGTTCGCGGCGCTCGGTGCCGCATCGCTGGCGCTACTCGGCGTGGCTCGCAATGTCGAATATCTCACGAGCGTCGTGCACGCTCAAGTCGCGAGTGAAATAACCCGCGCAGATCAGATCAGTCTGGCGGCGGTCGCGTATCGCTTGGGGATGAGCGTCGATTCGGCCGCAGCCTGGGGTACGTTCACCTATTTTGCGGCGCTTGCCGCCGGAGTTTGGCTCGGCGTAGTTGCCGCTCGCCGAATGAACTCGCCGGCCGCGCTCGTCCTCATCCCACCCGCGATAGCGTTACTCGGTGCACCGTACGTGCACACGCATCATCTTGCCGCGGCGATTCCGGCCGCGCTCTTGCTGGCCGGTCGCTCGCAAGCCAAACTTCCCGCGGCGCTCGCCGCCTTTCTGCTCTGCGTTCCGTGGATCACGCCGTACGACGCCACGCCCTTGCTGCCGCTCGATGCACTAGCCATCGCACTGTTGGCCCATGGTCTCTTGAAGATCTCGCCACTCCGTAGCGCCGCGCTCGGCGCGCTCGCAGGAGTCGCGCTCTTCGCCGCGCACGCCGCGCTCGTACCGCTCGTCCCACCGTTGCCCTCGGCCTATGCGGCGCTCGGCCCGAACGATCTCGCCGAGATGGGTTGGAAGATATTGGTCGGCGCGACCTTCCACGACAACCGGATTCTCTTCACGCTCCTCGCGCTGCCCGCATGGGGCGCGATGGCGGCGCTCTTCATTGCCTGCACGCGTGCCGCGCGCCCTGTATCTGCTTAGCAACTCGTAGTACGATCGGTCTGACGTGAAAGACCGTTCCACGCTTCGCGCCGCATTCGACCCCGTGCGTTCCGGCATAGGCGCTTTCTTCATCTGTCTCGGCGTCAGCCTATCGCTGGGCTCGGGCGGGTTTCAGAGAGAGATTCCACCGCTCGCGCTCGAGGCTATCGCGCTTGCGCTCTTGGTGACGACAACACTCAGAACCGAAGGTCTGCTGAGGCACACCGACACCCCGCTCTCCTCCAGCGCGGCGATTTACCATGTGATTCCGCCGGCGCTGTGCGCGCTTGGGACGGTGGCCGTCGCTTTGCTTGCGATCGGCCGCGCACTACATTGGGAAGCCGGCTTCTTTGTAGCCGGCGTCTTCGCACTCATCATGTTGCTCTTCGCGATCGCTGCGTCTCCGCCGTTAATTCTTCGACTGAGTGCACGCAACCCCAACAGTCACTGAGCGTGTTGCCGGCAGGGTTCGTTTGTACGAACGAAATCAGCGCGTGCGGGCGTTGCGGATGGCAAGTTCGCGCACGACGGCGACGAGCTGTTGTTCCTGACGCTTGAAGCGGAAGTAGAAGTTCGCGGTGACGAACAGGCCGCCGACGATCGCGAAGTAGGTGACGAGGTCGGCGCCGCGGCCGACATTGAGCCGGATGGCGATGTAGGTTGCGGCATTCGGCCAAACGACCAGCGTGATGCCCGCGGCGAGCAGCACGATCGCCGCCAGCAGTTGCACGCCGCTCAAGCGATGGCTGGCAACGTACATTCCGAAGACGATGATCGCGAAGAGCAGAATTGAACCGATCATGTGCGCCTCACCGCGTCCAGGCCGCGTAGACGAGATCGAAGAGAATCTTTACCGAGTTGGCCATGCGCTGGCCTTTGGCAAGCGAGTAGTCGGTGTAGGCGACCTTCGTCGGCACTTCAACGTACCGCAATCGCAGGCGAGCGATCGCGGCCAATATCTCTGAAGCGTGGGCCATGCCTGCCTGATTGATACGCAGCCGCTCGGCCGCGCTTCGCGTGAAGAGACGCAGACCGTTATGTGCGTCAGTCAATTGCAAGCCGGTTTGGAAGCGTGTGAAACGTACAGCTAGACGCAGTATGAACCGGCGCAGCGCCGGCATTTGCGGAGTGCCCGCGAGGAAGCGCGACCCGAGCGCAACGTCGGCGCCGAATGCTACGATAGTTGTCAGCATCGTTTCGATCGATTCCGGATCGTGTTGTCCGTCGGCATCGAACGTGCAGATGTGGCTGGCGTTGCGCGCCAACGCGAAATCGATACCGGTTTGCAGAGCGGCGCCCTGTCCGAGGTTGACCGAATGCCGCACGACGACCGCGCGCATTCCGAGTGCGATCTCAGAGGTGCGGTCGCTCGAGCCATCGTCGACGACGACGATGCGCGGCGCGTGAGCGCCGAGACCGCGCAGAACGTTGGCAATCGACCCCGCCTCGTTGAAGGCGGGAACCACGACCCAAAGACCCGGCTTCCGCCGTTCGCGCGCATCCATTCTCTTAGGTGTTCGACTGGGCGGAGAGGCGGCTTTAGGGCCGTTTTATGCTTCGGATCACCTCGTGTCCGATGGAGAAACTCACCCGCGCGCGGCTAGCGTACGGCGCAAGCCGATTTCGCTCCTGAATTGAGAGCTGCAGCTCGTGCGGCCCCGAGGCTAGGCCGCGCAGGTCGAGCGTCCCGGAGAAGCCGGTGTCGAGCAGGCCGTCATCGTGAAGGCGGCCCACGACGTCGGGGAAAGGCAGCCCATACCGCGCCGGGATGTGGCGCCGCCCGTCGATCACGAACTCGACGCCGCGCGCGGGCAACCCGCTGCGCGAGTCGACGACCCATCCGGCAACCCGCGGCCGTTCGGACGCAGCGAAATCCCGATCGCCGTCGTCGATCAAAGTGTCGATTTTGTACGGGCCGAACGTGGTGATGCGCGCCTGGGACTCCTCGAGGTGTAGCGTCGCAGGCGGCGCGTAGAAACGCGCATCCAGTGCGGCCAGCGCGGCACCGGCTGCAACCGTTGAATAGAGCGCGAGCGCGGCGCAAAACGCGACCGCAAACGGTCGCCGCAGCGGCGGCTCCAACACGCGCGTCACGTAACGCGTGGCGCATAGGACCGATGGCAGGATCAAAGGCAACCAGTACCGTCCTTGCGTGCCAAGCCCTCCGCCGGTCGAAACGAGTATGCCGCCGATCACGACGACGAACAGTATGTAACTGTTCAGCGGTACGTCCCGCACCAGCAAGCGCAGCGCGCTGAGCGCTCCACGACTCTTCAGTAGTCGCGCAAGACGGTGCCAGACTGAGAGCGTGCGCGCCAGCATCGCGGCGAAAACGAGTGCCGATAGCCAGCCGATCGCATCGAAGACGAAGTTCGTCAGCGGCGGCGGCCCGAAGCTGATGCGAAATCCGGTCCACGAGATCGCGCCCCAATAGGAAACGAACGCGAGCCCATCGAGAAAGATCGAAGCCCAAGCGTCGCGCAGTTCGGTCCACACGGAACCGAGCAACGCTCCGGCGCCGTGCGATGCTGCAACGGCCAGCGGATTGCCGTTGGCGGCAACGACGGCAGCGATTTGGTGTCCGAGGCCGGCACTCAACGCCAGAGCGGATGCCGCGAGCACGATCGTCGGGCCCAGCATGAGCGACGCATATGCGAGCCACTTCGTCCACGCTTGCCGAACCGCGGCGAAGCGAACGGTCCGATCGGCCAGCGTCGGCAATGCCGCCGCGACGAAGTAGTGCGGTTTGGTCATCGCGAGCAGCCCAAGCGCTACGCCGAGTAGCGCGGCTGAGCGCAGATCGGCCGGCTCGCGCCGCAAGCGCACCGCAAGATAGAAGACCAGCGCTACAGTCGTAAACGAAAAATTGTCGGGTTGAACGTAGGCCGACATCCACGACGTCAGCGGAAGCCAGCCGATCGCCGCGAGCAGCGCTAGCGCTAATGCCCGGCGAACGCCCAGCTCGCGCATCGTGAGATATGACAGCGTCAGACTGAAGCCGAGCAGCACGACGTTGAAGAGGCGCGCCGCGAAAAATTCGGCGACGACGGATCCGCCGCCCACAAGCGAGCCGGCCCCGATCGCTACCGCATCGAGCGCGTAGTAGAGGTAAGCGTACTGACGGGCAACCCACGGCACGCGGTCGCCCGCGCCGGAGAGAAAGCCGGCCGGAACGGTCGGTGCGTTCGCATCGACGTTGCGATAAAACTCACTCGTGCCGTAACCGGGGGCCACGCGGCCATCGAAATTGAAGCGGATGGCGCGGAACTCGCTCACATTCTCGAGATAGCGGACGAGCGGATGAACGTCGGTACCCGTCTTCGTATCGGCCGCGGGCAGTGGCCCTTTCAACGAATACAACGTGAAGGCATAGTCGGCGTGCGTGTTCTCATCAGGCGATTGGAAGAACGGAACCCGAAATACCCAAACCAGCGCGAGCGCCAGCGAGATGGCGATGATCGCGCCCGCAGCG
The DNA here is from genome assembly GCA_003136895.1 of Candidatus Erabacter solicola. Classification (GTDB taxonomy): domain Bacteria; phylum Vulcanimicrobiota; class Vulcanimicrobiia; order Vulcanimicrobiales; family Vulcanimicrobiaceae; genus Erabacter; species Erabacter solicola. The sequence continues at coordinate 23,137 of PLDY01000020.1, forward strand.
AGACGTTCGATCGTTAAGGCGCCCCACGGCGCCTTCAACGCACCGTCCCGGTCAGGGCCGTCCAGAGTTCGCGCAGGAACGAGGCGGCATCCATGACGAGACCGATCGTCTGCGTCGAGCCGCGATCCGTCAGTTTGGTAACGCTCGCCGGATTGATATCGACCGAGATCACCTTACAACTGGCCGGTAACAGATTCCCGACGGCGATCGAATGCAAGAGCGTGCCGACGAGCAGCGCCATGCCGATCTCCGGGACGTACTTACGCATCGCGCGTTGCGCCTCAACGATGTCGGTGATGACGTCGGGCAGCGGGCCATCGTCGCGAATCGAACCGGCCAACACGACGGGAATCTTCTTGCGGTAGGCCTCGTACATGATGCCACCCGTCAGCACGCCCGCATCCATTGCGGGTCCAATCCCGCCAAGCGCGCGAATCCGGTTGACGGAACGCAGATGATGGACGTGCCCTTCTTCGACCGGAAACGCGTCATCGAGGTCGACGCCGAGCGAGGTCCCGTAAAACTGCGACTCGATGTCGTGCACCGCTAGCGCGTTCCCGGCAAAGAGCGCGTCGACATACCCGTCACGGATTAACCATTCCAGATACTTGCCCGCGCCCGTATGCACGATCGCCGGGCCGCCGACGAGCAGCACGCGCTTGCCCTCCGCGTGCGTCGCGACCAGCTCGCGCGCGATCTCGGCGACCAAGTGTTCTTTCGGCTTCTCGCTCGAAACCGCGCTCGACATGAACTCGAAGACGTCTTTGCGGCGCGCGCGCTGGACCGTCTGAACTCGCACGCCGCCGTGTCCGACCACGACGGACTGACCCACGACCACGTCCGAAGGCGCGATCGTCCGCGCGCCGTTCGGATCGAGGACGATCGCGCAGTCCATCTCGGGCAGGGCGACCGGAAGCCATGTACCGCCGACCCGAACCTCGGTCTCGAAGTTTGTGGTCGCGTAGAAGTCGTCGGGCAGAATGCCGTCGCGCGGGACCGGTTCGGTCACGGCGTCCGTATCGTCCGTGACGATCGCGCCGATGTCGCGCAGCTTGTCGAGGAGTGCGATGAGCGCCGGTTCGTTGTCGGCTTCGATGCGCAAGCGAGCCGAGCTGGGCTCGCTGGCCGTTTTTCCGACCGCGAAGTTATCGATCGTGTAGCGCGCGAATTCATTGTCCATGACGATCTCGAGGACGCGTCCGAAGACGCCCGAATCCAGGATATGACCGCGCAGCTCGATCTCGCGGACGAAGGCTCCGCCGCCTTGTATCGAAGACTCCGGCATTGAGCCTGACGTTCGTTCCGACGCCGCTCGGCAACCTGCGCGACATCACGCTGCGCGCGATCGACGTATTGCGCGCCTGCGATTTGGTCGTAGCCGAAGATACGCGCGTCGCGCGGCGGCTTCTGAGCGCCCTCGAGATCACCGGAAAACGCCTAACGAGCTATCGCGAACAGAATGCGGCGGCGGCGACGGCGCATATCCTGGAACGTGCCGCGACCGGCCTGGTCGCCGTCGTCAGCGATGCCGGGATGCCCGGCATCTCCGATCCCGGCCGCGAGTTGATCGTGGCCGCGCGCGCCGCCGGCATCGCCGTCGAAGTCTTGCCGGGACCGGTCGCGTTCGTCGTGGCCGCGGTGCTCTCGGGCTTTCCACTGGAGCGCCTTGAGTTCCGCGGTTTCGTGCCGCGCGCGCCGCGTAAACGACGCGAAGCCTTGACACACCGGTTATTGGACGGCCCCGCAACCATCGCCTGGTACGAGGCGCCAAGTCGCATCGTCGAAACGCTCGAGTGCCGGGCCGAATTAGAACCTACGGGACCAGTCTTTGTCGCACGCGAGCTGAGCAAGCTTCACGAGCAGCAGATCCTCGGTACACCGGCGGAGGTGCTGGCGGCACTCGAGCGCCCCGTTCGCGGCGAAATCGTCCTCATCATCGCGCCGCCATCGGAAAAACCGCCGCGCGGCCCCGCGACAAGCGATGAGATCGACGCCGTGATCGATGCTAGACTCGACTTAGGCTTAACTGTGGCGAGAGCGGCCAGAGCGACTGCGCTTACGCTCAACCTCGACCGCAAAACGATTTACCCGCGCGTTGTCGAGCGCCAACACGCCCGCAAAGCCACGCCGGGGGATGAGCCGCACCAACGCTGAAAGCGGATGGCATATGGTCGACCGCCCGTTTTACGTCACGACGCCGATCTATTACATCAGCGGCAACCCGCATCTAGGTCATGCTTATACTTCGATCGCCGCCGACGTGCTGACACGTTTTCACCGCACGCGCGGCCGGGCGTTCTTCTTGACCGGAACCGACGAACACGGACAGAAGGTCGCGCAGGCGGCAGCCGCCGCCGGTCTCACGCCGCAGGCCTGGACCGACGGCTTAGTCGACAAATGGAAGGCGCTCTGCGCCCGCTACGATGTCGCCTACGACGATTTCATTCGCACGACCGAACCCCGCCACACCGACGCCGTCGTCAAAGTCTTCGAGCAACTCAAAGAACGCGGTGACGTCTACCTCGGCAAATACGAAGGCTGGTATTGCACCAGCGACGAGACGTTCTGGCTCGAAGCGAAACTGATCGACGGCCGCTGCCCTAACCCGGAGTGCCGGCGCGAAGTGCAGTGGCTCTCCGAAGACAACTGGTTCTTTGCGCTCTCCAAGTATCGCGCTCGGCTCCTCGCCTATTATAAGGAACATCCGAACTGGGTGCGTCCCGAGCGCGCATACAACGAGATGCTCGTAACGATCGAAACGGGCCTCGAAGACCTGTGCATCTCGCGCGTGAACCTCGATTGGGGCGTCCCGCTGCCGGGCGGCGGCGTGATGTATGTCTGGCTGGACGCGCTACTCAACTATATCACGGCGCTCGGCTGGGCGAGTAATGACGAGAAATTCCGCGCCTTCTGGCCCGCGAACGTGCAGTTGATCGGCAAAGAGATCGCGCGCTTCCACACGATCATTTGGCCGGCGGTGTTGTGGGCGCTCGAATTGCCGGCGCCCGATCTCGTCTTCGCGCACGGCTGGATGACCGTCGACGGCGACAAGATGAGCAAGAGCAAGGGCAACGTCATCGATCCGTTCGAGATCGCCGATCGTTTCGGGAGCGATGCCGTACGCTATTTCCTTATGCGCGAGGTGCCGTTCGGCGCCGACTTTTCGATAAGCGAAGAGAAGGTACGCATGCGGCACAACGGCGACCTCGGCAATGACCTGGGCAATCTCGTCAAACGCAGCCTCGCGATGCTGGCGCGTTACCGCGAGGGCAAAGTCCCTTCAACATCGTCGTCAGCCATCGGCCCGCGATTTTCAGACTTGGGCGAGCGGGTCGCGGCGCACCTCCAAACGCTCAACTTCCGCGACGCGCTCGAGGCAGCGTGGGAACTCGTCTCTGCGCTCAATCGCGCGATCGACGAAACGAAACCGTGGGAATTGCACAAGGCCGGCTCGGATGAAGCGCTCGACGCGATCCTCTACGATCTGTGCGAAGGGATCCGCTGGCTCGCGTTGCTGCTCGCGCCTTTCATGCCGAACAAGTCGCTCGAGATCTGGCGGCAACTCGGACTCGCGGGCGAACCCTCAGGCGATTGGCGCGCCGAGTTGCGCTGGGGCGGTCTCGCGGCAGGCACCATCACCCAGCCCGCGGCCGACCCGCTCTTTCCCCGCATCGATGCCGGCCCGGCCTGAGGTCGCATGCCGCTCGAGAGCGATATCGCTTATCAGTGTCCGTACTGCCTCGAGGAGAACTATCTCGGCGTCGATCCCAGCGGCGGCTCGCAGCAGCGCTTGATCGAAGATTGCCCCGTGTGCTGCCGCCCGATCGCGTTTGCAATCAGGCTAGATCGCGACGGCGATGCGATTGTCGAATCGGCCGAAGCCGAGAGTTAATCGAAGACTAGATCGTCCCGTTGCCGAGCGCGGCGTCGCCGTCGGTGACGCTCGGAAAGCGGCGGAACTGATCGAACGTTCCGGTGAACGTTCCAGTTCCGGTTAGAATGAGTTCGTGACCGCGGTACGATTCGTCGATGCGCGTGACATACCAGATGCCCGACGACCCTCCGCTCGTTTCGGTCACCGTTCCCGAGTTGGCGTGCGGCGGGAACGCGTTGGGACTGTACGTCAGCTTCTGAACGCGCCCGCTGCTCGACTCGATCAACATCGTTCCGTTACCGTGCTGAGCGTCGCGAATGGCGCTCGTGAAGGCTACGTCAACCGTGCCCGCCGGACAACCGGTGCATGATGTCGAGACCCCGAACTGATAGTCCTCGGTAAAACGCCGGTCGTACGGCTCTTTGAAGAAGATCTTCCCCGCGGCCCAATCGGTATTGGTCTGTGAATCACGTTGCGCGAGCTTCTGCGCGTCGAACGCCTTGCCGTCTTGCGTGACTTGATAGTACTTGATCTTCGAAAATGCGCCGTCGCTTAGCAGTACGCCGCTCACGCTGGTCTCGCTATGCCGAACCGGACCCGCTTGGATACCGGTCGTGAAGTGACGCATCATCCCGATCGCACCGCGCACCTCAGCCTCATACGCCGCCACGGCATGCTCGACGATGGCCGGAACG
>PLDY01000160.1 GCA_003136895.1 Candidatus Erabacter solicola
AAGCCTCGATCACCGGCCACGCGACCAACATCATCGCGGGCCTGGCCGTTTCGATGCAAGCGACCGCGCTGCCCGTGCTTACGATCGTCGTCGGCATCCTGGTCGCATACACGTACGCGGGACTGTACGGCGTCGGTATCGCGGTCATGGCGATGCTCTCGATGGCNNGACGCGGTCGGCAACACGACCAAAGCCGTGACCAAAGGCTACGCGATCGGTTCGGCCGGCCTGGCGGCCGTCGTGCTGTTCGCATCGTTCTTGCAAGAACTCTCCGATAAGTGCAAAGCGACGACCGGCGCCGCGTGCGCGACGACGCCGATCACGTTTAGCGTCGGCGATCCGTACGTGTTAACGGGCCTGCTGATCGGCGGCATCTGTCCGTATCTGTTCGCGTCGCTTTCGATGGAATCGGTCGGCCGCGCCGCCTCGTCAGTCGTCGAGGAAGTGCGCCGTCAATTCCGCGAGATGCCCGGCATCATGGCGGGTACACAGAAGCCCGATTACGGCACGACCGTCGACATCGTGACGCGTGCGGCGCTCAAAGAGATGATCCTTCCGGCGCTGATTCCGATCGGCGTGCCCGTTATCATCGTGCTCCTCTCGTTCTGGCTGCCCAACAACGGCGGCGCCAAAATGATGGGCGGCGTGTTGATCGGCTCGATCGTCACCGGCATCTTCCTCGCGATCGCGATGACGAGCGGCGGCGGCGCCTGGGACAACGCCAAGAAGTTCATCGAGGACGGAAACTACGGCGGCAAGGGTTCGCCCGCGCACGCCGCGGCCGTCACCGGCGACACCGTTGGCGACCCGTACAAAGACACCGCCGGCCCCGCCATCAACCCGATGATCAAGGTTCTGAACATCGTGGCGCTGCTGCTAGTGGGCTACTTGGTTCACTAGCTCTTCGAATCATGAAACGACCTCGACCGCCCAAGCGACGGCATCTCGCCTAATGCGCCCTCACAGTTTGCCGAGGATGTTGGCGCACGTTGCTTCACTTTTCGTTCTGGGCTGCAGCCCTTCGAGCGACTTAGAATTCAAAGCGCCCAACGGATGGATTTCGTCCCCGCCCTCGTTGTTCGGTGTCCAAGTATGGCTGCCGCCGCAAGGTCCGTCGCAAGGGACGATCCTTCTCGAGCGCCGTAATGGGGAAGCCGTCAAGGACTCCAGCACGCCTTCAATGCGAGATATTCACGGAGTCGAGCACAGAAACGTGCCCATAAAAATATGCGGCAATCATGCGGCGCTCTACTTGGCGTCGGCGACCAGGATGAGCGGTGGAGTGCCTGCCAATTCGGAAAGGGTCATTACCGTGTGGGGCGATGCTCGCTATGCTGCGATATACGTTTATCCCGCAAAGGCCAAACCGGATCCCGAGGCAGAGGTCGCGATCAGGTCACTTTGCAAGAAAGGCTCGGAAAAATGAAAGAAGCCCCGCCCTTGCCGGCGGGGCTTCTCACTCTCAACCTCGAGTTGCGAGTTACTTGATTTCGACGGTCGCGCCGACTTCGGCCAACTTAGCCTTGATCGCCTCGGCCTCGTCCTTGGGGATGCCAGTCTTGATCGGCTTGGGCGCGCTTTCGACGAACGATTTGGCTTCGGTGAGACCGAGGCTCGTCAACTCCCGCACGGCTTTGATGACCTTAATCTTCTCCGGGCCAACTTCCGTGAGAACCGCATCGAACTCGGTCTTCTCGGTCGGTGCGGCCGCCGCCGCGGCGCCGCCGCCCGCCGCCGCAACGGCGACCGGAGCTGCGGCGCTGACGCCCCACTTCTCTTCGAGCGACTTGACCAGCTCGTTGAGTTCGAGAACGGTTAACTTCTCAACTGAATCGATGATATCGGCAACTGCCATGATCGTTATCTCCTAAGATGCTGACTCGGCGAGTTGCTTCTCGCGAGCGCTCAGAAGGCGGACGAATCCGCCGGGGTTAGCTGCTAGCACGCCCACGAAGCCGCGCATCGGGCTCGCGAACAGACCGAGTAGTTTGGCTTGCAGTTCGAGTTTGGGCGGCAGCGACGCGAGCGCCGCGACACCTTTGGCATCGACCAGCTTGCCGTCGACGTAGGCCGCTTTGATTTCGATCGGCTTGACGTCGTCGTTGAATTGCTTGAGCGCCTTCGCGGGCGCTACCGGATCGCTCGAGGCGAAAACGACGCCCGTCGGCCCGGAGAGGTACTGTTCGACGAGCTTGGCGAGTTCGTCACCCGCGGCGATCGAGAACAGTGAGTTCTTGACGACCGCGTACGAACTGCCATCCTTGCGCAACGACGCGCGAAGTTTGGTGATCTCGCCGACGGTCAGCCCCGAATAGTTTGTGAAGAACAGATTTTTTGCCGAGGCCAGCCGCGCGCGCAGCTCCTCGATCGTCTGTTCCTTCTTTGCGGTGGGCATGGTGTTTACTCTCTTGAAAAAAGAAAGGACGCCCCAATCGGTTTGAATGGGCGTCGCCAGCCGCTCGCGGGTCGTTCGCACATCCTCGGTAGGCGCTTGCGCATTACCCGCCCGAGAGCGGACCTACGGTCTTTAGAGCCACGGGCTATCGTACGGGCGTGGGACCCTAAAGTCAAGAGCCTGCGTCGCAGGTTACGCGGGATTTGCCTTAAGCCAGGCGCTGAAGTCCTCGGGGCTGAGCGGCGGCGCGATCAGGTAGCCTTGCATCCGCGAGAAGCCGTAACGAACGAGCCACTCGACGGTAGCCTCGGATTCGATGCCCTTGGCCGCCAGATCGATCTTCCCGTCGAAGGCGATCTCTTGAATCGTTTTCATCGACGCGCGATTCTTGGCGTTCTCGTCGAGATTGCTCAGCATTACGCGATCGAGCTTGAGTTCGGTGATGCCAAGCGACGAAATCTCAAGGTGGCTGACCGGCGAGAGGCTCGGGCCGAAACCATCGATCGCGAGAGAAACGCCCTTCGCCTTGAGCTTGTTGATGTTGGCGTGCACGCTATTATCGTGCAGATCCAGCAACCGCTCGTCGATCTCGAGCCATAATTGCGATGGCTCCAATTTGTGTTGCTTTAGCGCCGCGAGCACCCGGTCGGCCAGATCGACTTCGAGCAGATTCTGAACGGAGAGGTTGATCGCAAGTTCGGGCGGAGCCAGAGGGCCGAGCGTCTTCCAGTACTCAAACGTCGTACCGAGCAGCCACTCGGTCAGGCCTTTGATGATACCGTGACGCTCGGCATACTTGATAAAATCGTCCGGATTGTCCAGCCCCGGCGGACTCTCCGGAAAACGGCACAGCGCTTCGGCTTTGATGATCTTGCGCGTCTCGATATCGACGATTGGCTGATAGTTAACGAGCATAGAACTGCAAAGGTTCCTTCGAGGGTGTCAGGACGCCGCGCTCGTCACTTTGACCCGGAGTGGATCGAGTTTCACTCCCGGGCCCATCGTGCTTGCCAGCGTAATGCTCTTGAGGTAGGTGCCCTTTGAAGCCGACGGTTTCGCGCGCACGATCGCGTCGAGCAGCGTGGCCACATTTTCGGCCAACTGCGTTTCGGCGAAGCTCGCCTTGCCGACGATCGTGTGCACGATGCCGGTCTTATCGAGACGGTACTCGACTTTCCCGGCTTTGATCTCTTTGATCGCGCCGCCGATGTTGGCTGAAACCGTGCCGGATTTTGGATTCGGCATCTTTTGCGCGAGGACACGGCCGAGTTCCTTACCGATTGCGGGCATCATATCCGGCGTCGCAACCGCGACGTCGAACTCGGTGAAACCGCCCTTGACCTTATCGATCAAATCTTGATCGCCGACTTCATCGGCTCCGGCGGCCTGCGCTTCTTTGGCCTTGTCGCCCTTGGCGAACGCGATGACGCGAACCGTCTGGCCCGTGCCGTGCGGCAGTTGAACCGTGCCGCGAACGTTCTGATCGCTCTTCTTGGGATCGACGCCAAGGCGGACGTGGATCTCGATCGTCTCATCGAACTTCGCTTTCGCGTTGCGCTTGACGATCTGGGTCGCTTCGACCGCGTCGTAAAGTTTGGCGCGGTCGTACGTTTTGACGGTCTCGCGGTATTTCTTACCCGGCTGCTTCATGAGTTGGCCACCTCGACGCCCATCGAGCGCGCGGTGCCGGCGACGATGCGCATCGCCATATCGACGTCGTTCGCGTTGAGGTCCGCCATCTTGGTCTCGGCGATCTCGCGCAGTTGCTTCCGGCTAAGTGTGCCGACCTTGTTGCGGTTGGGAATGGCGGAGCCCGACTCGAGACCGAGCGCCTTCTTGATCAGGAAGCTCGCCGGCGGCGTCTTCGTGACGAACGAGAACGTCCGATCCTCGTAGACGGTAATCTCGACTGGAATCACCATGCCGGCCTGGGATTGCGTTCGCTCGTTGTACTCTTTGCAGAACGCCATGATGTT